>JAFOED010000010.1 GCA_017380355.1 Ruminococcus sp.
GTGCTTGCAACTTTGACAAACACTTGCACCATTAGCTCAGTTGGTAGAGCACCTGACTCTTAATCAGGGTGTCCCGGGTTCGAGTCCCTGATGGTGCACCAATATGGCTCGTTGGTCAAGCGGTTAAGACACCGGCCTCTCACGCCGGTAACGGGGGTTCGATTCCCCCACGAGTCACCACTTTGTTTGTCAAAGAACCCTTAATTAAGTTAAATAGTTGGTGTCGATGACGCAGGGGGTCCACCCGTTCCCATCCCGAACACGGAAGTTAAGCCCTGTAGTGCCGAAGATACTTGGCTGGTGACGGCCTGGGAAAATAGGAAGGTGCCAACATTTATATTCCTCCATAGCTCAGTCGGTAGTGACCACGTACATTACTGTACCGAACACTATTACTGAGTTATGACTGAGAATATTAATATAATAAATATTTCGATTGTTTGCTTGATAACCTAACAGGTTTTAAGCTTCAATATATGATCCTCCATAGCTCAGTCGGTAGAGCACTCGGCTGTTAACCGAGTTGTCGTTGGTTCGAGTCCAACTGGGGGAGCCACAAGACCTGTAGAGAAATCTGCAGGTCTTTACTATTTTTTTAACAATGTTATAATACTGATTCGGCTCGGATGCTGAATACGACCTTTTCTGTCAGAAAGGAATTGTAATGGAGCAGAATATGACAAATGAACAGATGTATGTTTTTTTGAAAATGGTATTAGAGATTGTTAAGAGTTCTGAATCAAAAGAAGATGCAGTTAAGAAAATTGAAGATTTAATTAATAACAGATAAGTGTAGCCGATTTTATAGAAATATATAATCGGCTTTTTTATTTTGCACTCAGTTACTTCATACAACTTTAGATAAAACTTTTTGTTGCAATTGATAATAGCTATATATTTAGCTTTGTAGTATTGTGTAGTTGATGATAAAAAACATCGAGGTGACTAATATGAAAAGAAAAAAGATATCATCAAGAATCGTAATAATACTTGCAATGTGTTTAGCAATTACAGGATGCAGTGGACAGCAAATAAAACCTACTACATCTGAGGAACAAAAAATCGCAGTGCAAACACAAACGCAAACTGAGGTTGAAGTAACCGAAGCTGAAACAGAGCCTACAGTAGAAACTGAAAAGCCTACCGAAAACGCAGAGCCAACAACAGCTCCTAAAAAGTCAGCAGATGTGAAAAGAGAATCCGAAAAACCAGATGAGCCAGAAGAAATCGATACATCAACGGTAACAGTAACTAAGCCAAACAATACAAACAGCAATACAGAGTCGAAGAAACCATCTTCAAATAACAACACAATCAATAACAATAACAAAAACAATAATACGAGCAACAAAACAGAAAGCTCAGATAACAAACCGAGCAGTAAACCTGTAACGGTGACTGATGACACAAAGCTACCACACTCACAGCTCAGCACAGCAGAGAATATGCAGAGAATGGTGAGCCACATAATCAGCCACAATCAGAGCAAGGGCATGACTTACGACCCATCACTTAACACAAACAACAGCGGATGGTTGTTCGGATACCAAGGATGCCTTAATACAACAGCAAATCGCTCATACAACGAGCAACTAAGCAGAATAGTAAACGGACTCGATGAGGACATCGACTCAATCCTAGCACTGGACGGGTTCGCAATAAGCTACAATCAGATGAGCTTCAACTGCTACGCAGAACAGCAATCAGATGGTGAGTACAACATCTACTTCTGCTACGGATAAAACTGAATAGACGATTGAAAGCGGAGGAATTAACCTCCGCTTTTTTATATACAGAGAAGGACAGAATTCTTTATTTAGAGTTCTGTCCTTTTTTTATTTACAAAACTTTTGAAAGGAGAATGAAAATGCGAATCAGAGATCAGCCACACAAAAACTAATTTTCAATCTAACAGTATGAAAGGAGAAATTAATTTAAATGAGAAGAAAAAGAATAACAAGACTTATTACAGCTTTGATGGCCGTAATCATTTGTGTACTAGGTATTATACCTACAGCTTTTGCTGAAGATAGCATCGACCTGAATAAAATCAACCTTGATAAATTCGGTGATGTCATTACCAACGAGGAGCTTGGATATAATATCAGCACATCAGGTTTATTTACAAAAGAACAGCTCGAAAACATAATCAACAGTCCTGCGGTTTTTTCACGAGCAGCGAGTACAACAGTAACGCTTTCTTATTGTTACGATACAAAAGGAAACGTTATTAAAGGCGTTACATCAACAAACTTTCATAGACAAGGTGCTCCGATGTACCGTCTTAAAGCAAACGCAGATGGTGCAAATGTCTATTGTATTGAACCCGGTGTATACCTAGCTGGCGGTATTAATCTTAGTACCTCATCAGCAGATGTGTGGAATAACCTTACAGATAATCAGCAGAGAGCTATCAATGCTGCCCTTTGTTATGGTTTAGAAGGTAGCAAGAGTGTTGTCACCGCAGGTAGCATTAACGAAGATCAGGCATACATTGCAACGCAGTTAGTAGTCTGGGAGATTGTTAATGGCGAAAGAAATGCAACAGCACCTTTCTCTTTAAAATCAGGAAAGAACGGATATAGTTCACTGTTCTGTGCAGGAGGTAAGAATCCGAACATCAAGAGTGCGTATAACAAAGTAGTCGATGGAATGAGCAAGTTCCAGAGTATCCCTTCAATGACATCTCGTTTCAAAGCTTCAGCACCTACATATACATTAGATGCTGTGTATAACGAGCAGAAAGATACTTGGACATACAGTACTCTCAAACTCAATGATGCTAATGGGGTCCTTTCAAACTTTGATTTGTCTGGTACATACGATGTTGGTAACGCAAAAGTCAAAATAGCTCAGAGTGGTAATAAGCTGACTATGACTTGTCTTGATGGTAAGAAATCAGGAACACCAAAATCTATGGCAGTAAGTTCTAATAAGACAGGAGTACCTAAAACCAATAAGGGATACTTAGTAGCTTTCGGTTCACCAAGTGCTCAGGATGTTATCGCAGGCGGTATCATCGACCCTCCAGTAGCTTATATGAACGTTGAAGTAAAAGTTAAAGTCACAGGTAAGCTTACAAGGGATGCAAGAATTCAAAAGTCTTGTTGGACTCAGAATGAAGCAGACTATGATACTACTGTAGAGGGCGAAGGCTCACTGTCAACTGAGGAAAACTTAGAAGGTTGGTACTTTCTTGTAAAAGGCTCAAGTTACTTCAAGACTTATTATGGAGTAGATAGTTTTGTGTTAGGTCCGACTGATAAAGCAGGATTTACACAAACATTATCTGAGTATATTATCAAGAACATTGATGATGAGCTTACACATGACGTGCCAGTAGGTCTTTACGAATTCAAAGAACTCGGCAAACTCAAGGATGGAGCTAGTGGTAAAGATCTTGAAAACGATTATTACTTCCCAACAGGTTGGAGAGCTAATAACGGTACTAACCAGTCAGGCGAAGCGTTTTCAGGTGTGATTTCATTTACAGGTGCAAGTACAAAGATTGATAATATCGGATACGCTTCGAATATCTTCGATATCCCGTTCAAGCTCAAAAAGATAAGTGAGTGTAACGCTTCAGTTGCAAACTTCTATTTCACAGCCACAAATAAAGCTACAAATGAAACATATCTTTTGAGAACAGCATCAAATGGTTATGCATACTTAAACAGCGATGCTAAGAAATCTACAACAATTTACCTTCCTGAAGGCTCTTATGTTATCCACGAGCTTGGTCTGTTGAAATCAGGTGCTAGTGGAGAAAACTTCGAAACAGATTATGAAATCCCACCATACTATGATACTGCTACAGACATAGAGGTGGAGATATCTGCAGATGCGTATAAGTCAGCACAGGAAGAAGGAAAGAGTGCTATTGAGCGTACAGTGATGAATACTGTATCTTCATACATCAGGATTGTGAAGAAAGATAAAGACACAGGTTCTGCAATTGCCAACACAGTCTTTGGTGTTTATCTGGATAAAGAATGCACTTCTCTGATTGATACATTAACAACAGGTAAAGATGGTACAGCAACATCAGAAACAAAGTATAGCACCGGTACTTACTATGTACAGGAGATAACTCCTGCACAGTTTTATCAGAGAGATTACACTGTGCATACAGTTCAGGTTGAGCCTACATCAAATGTAAATAATATAGTCGTTGTCAATGCTACTAACGAGAAATTCCCGACAAAGGTGAGAATCTATAAAACAGATAGTGAGTCAGGCTACCCACTCAATGGTGCAAAGTTTGGTGTGTATAGCAATAAGGCTTGTACAGTATTGCTTGAAACCATAGTAACGGAGAACGGTGGCTACGCAGTTACAAAAGTATATAAGCCGGGCACTGTGCTATATATTAAAGAGATTAAAGCTCCAAACGGTTATATGATTACCACAGATGTAACTGAAGTCAAGATTCCGGATACTGCTACAGTAGATAATATCATTGATGTTTCTATTGTTAATCCGCCATATAAAACACGAGTATCTCTAAGGAAAACAGATAGCGAAACAGGTGTTTATCTTAAAGGTGCAGTTTACGGAATATATCAGGATAAAGAGTGTACGAAGTTGCTTGAAAAGCTTACAACCGATGAAAACGGTTATGCACAAAGCGAAACTGAGTACATACCATCCACCTTATACATCAAGGAAATTACACCTCCGCAAAACTACCTTAAAAACGACACTGTATATACAGTAAATATTACCGTGGAAAACGTGACTAAGGGTGAGGTCGTAAATATCAATGTTGAGGATGATATAGAAAAGGCAAAAATCCTTGTATATAAGTATGACCCTGATGTATCAGCTAATGCAAAACCTGTAGAGGGTGCTACTTATGGTCTGTATCTTAATGAGGAGTGTACAAAACTCAGCGAGAAACTCGTGACAGGAAAAGACGGTAGTGCTCTTACTACTAAGGATTACCGAATCGGACAAACCTTATATCTCAAGGAACTGATTCCTGCTCCCGGATACAAGCTTAACGAGAACATCAACAGAATTACTATCACAAAAGATAGAATTGCAGAATCCAAAACGCAGGTAGCATCAGGAGTAAAAGTACCTGAAGGCAACTTTGTATGGCAAAGAGTATTTGACCTTATATATAAGCCATCAATCGCAGTATATAAGACAGACTCAGAAACAGGAGTTCCAGTAGAGGGTGCAACATACGAGCTTTATGACCCGAACAATAAATACGCAACACGAGTATTTTTGACAACAGATAAAAACGGTTATGCTCAGGCACCGAACACTTACTATCCCGGTCAGGTTCTTCATCTTCGAGAAACACAAGCAGCCGATGGATATACATTAGATGAAACAGTCTATGAAATCTATGTTGATTATGTAAATGAAGATAATTTCGTAATCATAAAAGAAGTTCAGGATGTTCCAAAGAATGTAAAGCTCACAATCAAGAAAACTTGTAAGCAGACACAGTTGCCTGTAAAGGGTGCAGCTTATCGTATATTCAGTAACAATGAAACAGACGAAAACGGTGCAATTCTTTCAAAGTATCTTTTAGCGACAGTTTCTACAGATAAAAATGGTTTAGCACAGATACCTATTGATTTTGCTGTAGGAGATGTGTTCTATATTCAGGAGTGGAAGGTAGGAGTACCTTATGGATACTTCTGGAACAGACAGATTATTACAGTAGAAGTAGTAAAAGATATGAACCCTGTAATCCCTGTAGAAAATCAGATCAAAACAGGTTTTGTGTATCTGCAAAAGACAGATGCAAATGGTAATGGACTATCAGGCGTAACATTTGAAGTCTATACAAAGGATGGAGAAAGAGTTAAGTTTGGAAATCATGGTCCAAATACTTATTACTACTCAAAAACAGGAGAGAAGGATACAGTAACAATTCCACAAGGTGCAGGTAAGGTTGCACTTATCAGTATGCCACTAGGTGAATACTACCTTATTGAAAAAGGCACAGTCGATGGATTTATGCCTTATGAAAAGAAAATCAACTTTAAGGTAGACCTTGAAAACTCTAGTGACACACAAGCAAAGACAGTAGAAATTACTGTTAAAAATCACGATTCAGTACTTTGGGATACGGGTGGCACAGGTAACAGCGTGTATCATACCGTGTCCCTTTTTATATTCCTAATCACACTTATGTGTGTAGCGGTAGTGTTAACACACAAAAGAAATAAATTATTAAACTAAATTAAATTTAAGAAAGAGGTTATTTTTTATGAAAACTAATACTAATACTTTTACAAACAGAGCAATGGCTATTGTTATTGCAGTAATGCTTATGGTCATGACATTTGTGTCAGCAATCCCTGTATCAGCAGCGTCCCGTCTTGATACTACAGAAACAGTGAGCTTCACAGCTAACTGTGACAAGTCTGGTTATACTTTTACAGTATACAAAGTAGCAAACTTAGTCAGCACAACAACATCACCTTATGAAACAAAGTACGAGAGCCTTGTACCACAGATTAAAGACTCAGTTCTTTCAGGCGACACAGCAAGTGTGCTTTCAGCTCTTGATAGTGTAACCCAGATGCCTGACACAGCAACTGTAGTTGGTACATACTGCAGTGATGATGCAGATACAGTTACTTTCGATAATCTTGAACAGGGTATCTACTATGTGAAAGCAACAAACTATCCTGCAGGTGTAAAAGCAGTTACAAACTCTGTGTTTGCACTTCCATACTTTAATAATAACGAGTGGCAGTACACAATTCCTGACATCGAACTTGCATCTAAAGTAGCGGATGGCACAGCTACAACAGAGAAAACAATCACAAATTCTACTAAGAATAATGTAAATTACACAGACGTTTCACTCGGTGATACAGTAGATTTTGAAATCCGTTCAACAACAGCAGGTTCGACATCAATGAAGCTTAGTGCATATACAGTATACGATGATATGTCAGCAGGTCTTACACTTAATGAGGACAGCTTCAATGTAGCACTTTTAAAGGCAGATGGTTCAAAGATTTCAGACCTTAAGACTTCAGACTATGAAGTAACAGTTACAAGTTCAGGTGAGGGTAAAAATACATTATTCAACGTAAGTTTAACAAACACATTCTTACAGACAGATGCTTTATATGCAAGTGATGTTTACTACACATCAGTTACATACTCAGCAACTCTTAATAAGTATGCAGTTGTAGGTACAGCAGGTAACCCTAACGAAGAAGTAAAACTCGAATATGCAAACAAGAACGGTGTTACATCAGAGGTTGATGGCAACACCGTTTATGTTTATACATACGCTGTACAGACTGTAAAGGTTGATGAAAACAAAAAGCCATTAGAAGGTGCGGAGTTTGCTCTTTATACAACTGAAGAGATTGAAAAAGAAAAAGCTGATGAACATTACTCTCTGGTAGCTATTGCAACAGGTACATCAGATAAAAACGGTCTTGTTAAGTATTACAACGACAAGAAAGAAGAAATCAGACTCCAGAGTGGTACATACTACATCGAAGAAACAAAAGCACCAAAGGGCTATGCACTCAACGGTAATCTCATCGAAATTACAATCGATGCAACATATGGTGACACATTCACAAATGGCACATATGTAACTAACTGTTCTGAAAATGGAATTGCCAGTATCGATATGACTAACTATCCTATCGTGCTTCCTGTAACAGGTGGCGTAGGCACAACAATCTTCTTTGTACTCAGCGGTATTTCAGCACTCGGTGGTGTAGCTCTTCTTACTGTATACCTCAAAAAGAGAAGAACAGTTAAATCAAATTAAATAATACAAAGGACGGATATATAAGTGAAACTAAAAATACTTTTAATATGTTCAATAGTGTTGCTGATTGCTTCATTAGCCATTGGGTTATATCCGTCAATTAGTAACTATGTCAATTCAAAGTACGCAGAAAGTACAATTGACGATTATTCAGATACGGTAGATACGCTAGATGATGATACAAAGAACAAGATGCTTCTTGATGCTGAAAACTACAATGATCAGCTTAAGAATCAGGATGGTGACTTTTCATATTCAACACAAAGTAGTGTGACTGGATATGATGACGTGTTGGGATTTAACGATGGCATTTTAGGATATCTCGATATACCTAAGATTGATTTATATCTCCCTATATATCACGGCTCTAACGGTGAAGTTCTATCAAAAGGTGTAGCACATCTGCCGAACACAGCTCTTCCTGTAGGTGGTAAGGGAAACCATTGTGTGTTAGCGGCCCACACAGGATATGTAGGTCAGATATTCTTTGATAATATCGACAAGCTCAAAACAGGTGACTTGATGTATATAAAAATCCTTGATTACACTTTTGCTTATAAGGTAACTGAAAAGCATATTGTTAAGCCAGACGATATAAGCCATTGTCAGGCAGTGAGGGATAAAGACCTTATTAGTCTTGTAACCTGTTATCCATACGGTCAAAACTCACACAGACTTATTGTTACAGGTGAGAGATACGAGTCAGCAGAAAGCAAAACAGCATCTGCTGACAGTGATACGTAAAAGAACTGAATAGTATAAGTGAAAGTAAAGCGGGTAGTTCAAAGATGAAGTGTTCATCGAGCGAGTTACCCGCTTTTTTTATTTTACCGATGTTGATATTTCTTGTTTTGGTAACAGGAATTATTAAATACAAAAAGAAGGGAGGTAAACACTTTGAATGAATGGGATCGTATGAGCAGACAGGCTCAACGTTACAAAGATTTGTACCCAAAAGGTACAAGACTTGAACTCATTTCAATGAACGACCCGTTTTCTCCAGTAGATGAAGGTGCACGTGGCACAGTACAGTTCGTTGACGATATGGGAACAATTCATATGCAGTGGGATAACGGCAGAACATTAGCTGTTGTGCCGGGCGAAGATTCGTTTAGAAAACTGACCGAAGAAGAGCTTATGGAAGAAAATGAACTTGCAGAAAATGAAATGAGCGAAGATGAAGAAGTTGAAACTTTCAACTTCGAACAATCTATGTAAAAAGGAGTGATAAATCTAGGAAAGGTCGGATGGTTATGGCTATCCGATTTTTTGATATGTTCGCCGGAATAGGCGGATTTCGAAGCGGTCTTGAAGCAGTTGGCGGATATGAATGTATCGGTCACTGCGAAATAGACCCAAGAACAAATCAAGCATATAACGCTATGTATGATACAAAAGGAGAAGTATACTATGCAGACGCAAGAGAAATCGATCCCACAAGTATGCCAGACTTTGACCTCTTATGTGCAGGATTTCCATGCCAGAGTTTCTCAGTCGCTGGAAGAAGACTTGGATTCAAAGACGATGCAAGAGGAACTCTCTTCTTTGAAGTTGCCAGAATCGTTGAACAGAAACAACCTCCATTTCTACTGTTGGAAAACGTACCGGGACTGTTATCGCATGACGAAGGCAGGACGTTTAATACCATCATCTCCAGTCTTGTTGAGTTGGGGTATGATCTCGAATGGTGTGTGCTTAACAGCAAAGATTTCGGTGTCCCACAGCAAAGGAAACGGCTATTCGTTGTTGGATTTCATTGTGACGGATGCGCCGGAAAAATATTCCCTCTCACCACGTATGATTCAAAGACTATGCAACAACTCGTACCGGGATCCCAAGGTTACAGAATCTATTCAGCAGATGGGATTGCTTGTACTCAATGTGCCGATGCAGGTGGGCTAGGAGCTAAGACAGGGCTATATCTTTTTGTAGATATGAACCCCGACCCACAACTAACCGATTACGCAAGATGTATTACTGCAAGGCAAGATGCAGGTATCAGTCACCGAAAAGGTGAGCATTCGGGTGTTATAGAGCTAGTTGACGATTCAAAGAACAATAAACAGGTAGTAGCGGTCAAAGATAAATCAGGAAACGTTTATCTTGCTACTATAAGAAGGCTGATGCCTATTGAGTGTTGGCGTTTACAAGGATTTACTGATGAACAGTTTTACAAAGCACAGTCAACAGGTTTAAAAGATAACTATTTATACAAGATGGCTGGCAATGCAGTAACCGTTAACGTTATATCCGAGATAGGCAAAAAACTAAAGATGATCAATATAGAAAAAGGCATTGTAAGGAGTGAAGAGTAATGCCAAATCATGTAACAAATAATATTTACTTAAAAGGCGACTCAGACAGAATAAGAGAGTTGCTCGAAGCTATAAAGAACGATGAGTATGGTACCGGTAGTATCGACTTTAATAAGATTATACCAATGCCGGAAAGTTTGGATATAACATCAGGTTCAGAGACAGTTCGATGTCACAAAATATATAAGGACTTCCTTGATGTATATACTCTTATGGACACAAGAGAAGGTCTTGATTTGATGAGCATCCCAATTGAAGCTGAAGAAAGATATCTGGAAGAGCGAACAGATGTAGTTAAAGAGGACTTTGAACTTGGTAAGCAAGTGTTCCAAAATATGCAGTTATATGGTGCTCCGACATGGTACGAATGGAGAATCGATAATTGGGGAACAAAATGGAACGCTTACGGATACAACGATGTGTTAGATGCATCAGAGTATATCAGTTGTGAAACAGCTTGGAGTGCTCCTCATCCAGTATTGGACAAGCTTTCACAGATGTATCCTGACATTGAGTTTACCCACGAATGGGCAGATGAAGATATCGGCAATAACTGTGGTCGCAGAATCTTACAAAACGGAGAGTGCATCGAATCGTACTATCCACGTTCGAGCAAAGAAGCGATTGAATTTGCAACAGAAGTACAAGGCTATACAGACCCGATTGAATACGGATTTATGCTAAATGCATCAGAAACTGACTATATCTCTGTATGGAACAGGGAATATGAGGGTGTAAAAATTTGTGGCGTTAACGCTTTGTTTACTAACGAAAAGTTAACCCTTGAAGATATCCCAAAAGACACACATTGTTATTATCTCAGAAGCAGAGATGATGGTATCGGCTTTGGTGCATTAGAACTTCAGGCAAGTGTCAATGTAGGTGGTACTATCATATCAGGTGAACCTATAGCAATACCGGAACAGGGATACCTAGAGCTTACAGATAAGAACTATCCTGACTTTACAGGTGAAATCTATAGCATCGAACAATATATGGCAGACGATTTCGGTATGAAAATAAAAGAAATCGATGTAAATGAACTTCGAAGCTATAACGGTAAAGAAGGACTTATTCTCAAAGGCTGTGGTGGTAAACTCAGCGAGTGGCTCAACGGCATAAACGACTTGTTCACAGATGAAGGAATTCTTCTTGATGACACAAGATTCAAAGCCGAAGATTGTATTCAGTTCAAGTTCGATGACTACACCTGTATGATGTTCACATTCAATGAGGACACAAAACTCAATATAGGACAACTTGCTATGTGGAGATTGAAAACACTAGAGCGATTCGGTGGAGAGTGGCTCACAGACTTTGTTGACAACAAGCTCGGAGGTTTTGAGAAAGAACATGTGGTACAAAAACCTAAATGTCCGCTCATAGGTCAGGATGGTAACATCTTTAATCTGATGGGTATTGCATCAAAAACTCTTCGAGATAACAAAATGCTCAATGAAGCAGTTGAAATGAAAACCCGAATTACTACAGAAGCAACCGATTATTCTCATGCACTTCGAATCATCGGTGAATATGTAGAAATTACATCCATTGATGATGAAGACATGGATGAAGACTTTGACGAAGAATACGATGAGGACTTTGATGAAGATTATGAAACAGGGATGGAAATGACCGATGTATAACGCAATATATTTTTTTGTTGGTCTGTTTCTTGGTTCATTCTTCACAGTGGCGATTATGTGTATTCTGCAGATTAACCGCATAAACGAATATGAGTCTCAAATAAAGAGTCTCAAGCAACAAATAGAAGAATTAAATAATAAGTAAAAAGACAGGTCGGTGCGTGTAATCACAAATCGACCTGTTTTGTGTTATGCGCACTTTACCTGCAATAAGGAGGTAAAGGATTGTCAGGTTCAATTAGTCCTTTGCCGTGGACCGGAAATAAAGGGTGCATATATACAACAATAGATGCTTTTATGCCACCACACAAAACATACGTAGAACCATGTATGGGAAGTGCGGAGGTATTCTTGCGAAAGAAACCGTCTGAAAGAGAAATAATCAACGACTATAACGGTGATTTAGTAAAGTTTTTCAGAGTGTTACAGAGAAGTGAAAAGTTAGCCTATCTCATAGGTAGGCTGTACTTCTCCTTCAACTCTGAAGAATTGTTTAGAGCAAATAAAGCCTTGCTATCAGATGTAGAAAACATATTAGACGATATAACAGAAACAGCAATAACAATAGAAAACGCTCATTGGCACGATATAGAATTAGCCGTTGCATTCTTCGAGAATCAGACCTTTAGTTTCTCGTCAACGGGAAAGACGTTTGCAATTGCAAAGAAAGATATGACACGCAAGTTTGGACGACTTGTGGCAGCCTGCTCAAGACTTAGAAATGCAATAATAATGCACAGAGATTATAAAGACTGTATCAACTATGCAGCAGGCAAAGATACATTTATTCTTTTAGACCCACCGTATAAGGGTACAGAAGATTACTATCAGAAGTCCAGTTTCGGGAGTGAAGAACACTCAAAGTTGTTTGAGCTTATGGATGGTATAAATAAGAAATTTGAAGGTGAATGTAAGTTCATAATCACTTATAACAACGACCCATACATCGTAGACTTTGCAAACAAGTGCGGATTTCACACCTATGTAAAAGAACGTCTGCACAATATGATTCAAAGCAGTAAACCCGGAGAGATGTTCGAAGAACTGCTTATAGCAAACTACGATTTAGAAAAACAAGCAGAAATAAATAATAAATACTTAACCGAAATCAACAGACAGCTTAATCTGTTCGATTTCCAACATAACTATTAATACAAAGGAGAAATCATTATGGAGAGAAGATTTAATATTAAAATTACTGTGCCTGAGGTTGTTGCGGAGCACTACAAACTTAATGAAGAAACATTACTCGAAGCTTACTACGAAGACGGATTCATCTATGTTGAAGGTGTAGAGATAGATGAATGTGAGGAAGTAGTTGTAGATGCAGTGTTAAATGACTGTCCACATCGTTGTCCTTGTTGTGGACGCTGTATTGTTGAAGATTAAGGAGAACAGTCATGGCAGATAAAATAATCAGAATCATTGGTAAAAAGGGCAGAACAACTATACCACATAACATAAGAAAGGAACTCGGCTTTGAGGGCAAGGACATCTTGTCTTATGAAGTGGTCGATGATAACACAATAGTGTTAAGGAAAGAAACCTTGTGTGAGGGTGACTCGAATGCTTGTGCATACATAAACGATAACATTACACTTGAAAAATTCCTTGATTCACTAACACCAGCTCAACAGCGAAAAGCCTGTTTGTATCTTAATGTTATCTGGGCACGTAATGAAGGAGTGAATCTGGATGAAGTATGAGCCGGTATACCCGTGGTCAATGAAAGAAGCCATAAAATTAGACGAGTTAGAAAAATGGCGAGATAGTTATAAAGCAAATTGTCTGTGTGCAAGAATGATTGAAAAAGGCATAGAAGAAAACTATGCAGACGGAAAGCTTGACACAGATTTTATGAAAGACATTATCTCAGAATTTTCATATGACCGAGTAAACTTTGTACTAGCTAACACAGTACAAGAGAAAGTACATGATGGTCGCATAAGTAAAGACAACAAAGAATGGGCAAAGAAAACGTACATTCCAAGTGACGATGTCAGATGGCATTATACAGTTGAAGCCCACTGCGGACTTACAGACTTGTGTGCACTCCATTGGCTGGGCTTATGGTGACATGACAGAATACATCAAGGAAAACTACAAACCGGATGGGCAGGAAATTATCTCCGTTGAATATCTTCGCGGCGGACAGGATAA
>JAFOED010000003.1 GCA_017380355.1 Ruminococcus sp.
GTCTGCCTCTTTCAGCCGCCTCAGGATCTCCGGGATATCACCGGCATCATACATATTGATTCCCTGGGCGTCAAACCCGGTAAGGGAAAGGTGGGCATGGCAGTCTTACTTTTATCTTTACCTAAATAAAACTCTACGTCATTTTTATCAATGACAAAATCATAAAAAGTCAGCAAGTTGTGTGCCTTTAAAAACTTGAGTCTACACTCGACGTCTTCTTTATCTCTGCACTTTTCTACACTATTCACTTTTCCGTTCATCGCATCGCCCAGAGCTTTGCAGATAACATATCCGTTTTCAATGTAAGCGTTATTCATACTTTTCCTATGCCCTGTGAAATAGTCCGTAAATGCGTCTTAAAACTCGTTTAGTAAAAAGCGAAAAGCACCACACACGTGAGTATAGCCTGTAGCCAAAGTGCTCTACCGTGTACTCTTTCCCTTTTCGTGAAAACTCGGTCATTTTTCCTATAAGCTGTTCTTTTTTTACTTTCTCGATTATAAAGTCATTGTCACCACAAAAATAAAAAACTCCGTCTTTTATTTTCAGTATACGATGTAGCACAAGCTGTCCGTCTTTTCGCTCAAAGAGCGCAACATCATACTTTTTGTAACTGCCTGTTTTTTCAACGTATACGCTATCTCTGTGGTTTATAAGTAGCGGATACATGCTATATCCGTGCACGGTCGCACTGTAGTAACCATAAGTGTTCACCACATCTCTGACACTACTCATGGAGCATACCTGCTTTTCTCACTATAGTCAGAAATTCATCTAAATCTGATTTTGCAGTATTTGCATCAATATCGTACTTTTTTATTATTTCGCTTAGAATCTCATCGTAGGAAATCTCATTTTGTAAGAGCTCCCACACAAACGCACCACTCTTGTTGAGAGTTATAAAAGCATTTTGTTCATCTGCGCTGTCGTTCACAGTTACTGCGATATATTTATCCGCGAAATTACGTAGAACAAATTCTTTACTAAGTTTCATAAATCCTCCAAAAAATCCCTGTGACACAAATCACAGGGACTTTGAGTGTTATTGTAAGTAATCCCAATCGATATATGCGTTATCGTGTTCTTCTTCGTCATCGAGAGATGAAGATGTTGTGATGACATCCTCTTTGGCGATAAACTCTATGTCGATCAGGAGCTTTTCGTAAATTTCTTTCATATAATCTCCTGCTTCCCGTTTGTTTTATGGCTTGACGATCTGGTCGTAATAACCATCGTCATCATATGTAGGCTCTTTTCCTTCACCAGGTAATTTATCAATAATTTGTGCTATTAAGCGCTGAATATTTGTAGCATCTATAACGGAAATATCTTTATCAGCGTTTGTGTCAGCTCTGTTGACAAAATCCGCATCAGCTTTATAGTTCCCTACAAGATAAAGCTGTATAGTTGTTGCATCCGTAATGCTCACGGAACCGTCGCGGTTTGCGTCTCCGACAACATATTTAGTTGCCGAAAAAGCGTTTATCGAAACGCTCATCATAAGTACAACCGCTAAAAATATGCATATAGCTTTCTTCATAATATCACCTTACTCTAGTTCTGAAAAATCAATCTCAGCTTCATATACTTTATCTGTCTCTTCGGTATTGTCTTCTTTATCAGAGACCTCTTTATCTTTGCTGTCATTCTTGATTTTATCTTCGTTTTCTGAAGCTTTGTTTGTGCTATTATTGTCAGTAGCTTTTTCGTCTTTTTTGTCTTCTTTGTCAGAATTTTTACCTTCTGACTTTGGGTCTGTGGTCTGCTCTTCCTGCGAGATTTGTGAATCTTCCGAGAGAGTTTCGCTCTGACTTACTGTCGTATTATTTTTTTCAGCTTTTTTGTCGCCGTCGCTGTTACAGCCACAAAGGACAGCAACAGCGAAAGCGAGTGTAATCACTACACAAATTAATTTTTTCATCATATCAACCATTGTTTAAAAGCGAAAGAGCGAGAGCATAACTAGCGCTGCATCCGCTGTAAACATTTTTACCAGTATAGTTGTTATAGTGTGTTCTTAAAAGTCCGTTAGCGTCTGTATAACGGATATAAGAACGAGCGAGGAGTGCCTGTGACTGAGCTGATGCAAGATTATCGCCGCTGAGTCTTTTGTAGGTAACAACAGCAGTAAAGAGTCTGTATGCAGTCTCATCATCGCCAAAGTGATCAACAACACCTGAACACTTAACGTTTCTTACGTATGAGTATTCCTTTGTTGTATCCTTACCATTTACATTTGTGCCATTATACTGGAACTCGTAACCCTCTTTATCGCCTGCGTTCTTCTGTGCAGTAGCAGTTTTTGCGAGAGCGTATCCGTATTCAGCACCATTTGCATTTTTTGCGTTAAGGTCGTTAATCTGATTATAAACATCGTTGCTCAGAACAGTTACAAAACGTAAACCTGAACCTTCTTTTCCGTGGTGCAGAACATTATCAACTTCAGCAGTACGGATCTGTACACCCAAGAGGTCAAAACCAGCGTATCTGCCAGAGTTATCATAAATCTTGCCATCGTTTGCGTCTTTTTCGACATCCTCGACCTCAATCCACTGTGCATAAAGGTCTGTATCCTCTGTGTACTTTTCATTCCATGTGATAGCTTTGCCATCTTCATCGTACCAACCCTTGAACACATAGTTGTTGTGGGTGTAATACTCAAACTCAGGAATGTCGTAGAATGAGTCAAGTGAACCGTCAGCGTTTAAGAAGAATGCGTTTTCATCATTAACTTCAACGCCGTTTTCGTAGTATGTTCTGAATACATCGTAGGATATATCATCGTTGTTAGCATGGAAAGTAACTTTGATTATCTTCTCCCACTTAGCATAAACTGTAACGTTTTCGTGTACCTCTGCACCGATTTCAGTAACGAGGTTATCGTTTTCGTCGTACCAGCCTAAGAACTTGTAACCTTCTCTTTCAGGCTTAACCTCTGATATATCTGTAGCGTAACTCCAAATATGACCTTTGAGATATTTAGGTTCACCGTCTACAAAAACAAGGTAGTCTTCCATGTTTTCAACGTGATCTTCCACAGTTTCAGTATAATTCATATCAAAGTTCACGTTGTATCGTTTTGGCTGGAGGTCGATAGTCAGAAGCTGTGTCTGATGAAGCTCAGGATTGAGTCCCTCTAATGCGCTGTAACGAGCGCTGCCGTTATAGTATACAAAGAACGGAGCTTCATTGAGGTTGAGTTCTGTTTCTTCGCCATTAATTGTGTACTTATAAAGCTCAACACCGTAATCGTAAAGAGTATGACCATCAAACATAGTGCGCCATACGTCGTAGCTGTCGCTGCCCTTACCATCTACAATATCTGTGTCATCGACTTTGTAATCATCTGTATCAGTAATCATCTGTGAAATAACCGGCCAATCCTGTGCATGCTGACCATGAGCGCCGTCGTTGTAAGTAACTAAGATTTTTGAAGCACTTGGACGGAAGCCTTCACCGATTTTTTCTGCGTTAATAGCATAGTGCAAAGCAAAATTAGTAGGAACAAATTCCATGAATGTATTTACGTTAGCAACGCTCTGATCACCATGCTCAAACTCAGCAACAAAGTCGTGTTCGTTATAAGTGCCATAATCATACAGCAGCTCTTCATTTAAGCTATCGCCTTCGTGCTGATAAGTAGAAGCGTAGTTCGGATTCTGGATAAGTACACGATACTGTGTGCCATCGTCAGGAACACCTGTGAACTTAAATGTACCTTCGCCTATTGGCTTCTCGATACTACTGTCGTTCTCGTCGTTATATGTAATTTCGATTTTCTGTGAATCAATAGTTTCTGTATATCCGTTAGGTAAGAACTTCTGCAGATAAATTGTGACTGCGTGTGCACGGTCACTCTTATGGATTACCCTAACTTCGTTTTCGTCATCGTTCAAATGATAATAACCTGCAACAGATATATTACCCTCGACTTCAAGCGGAGCTTTCCACACAGCTCGAAGCTTTATATCGTTTAAAAGCTCATCGCCGGATTTTACAATTTCGTTTGTTGTATTATCATTTTCGTCAACAACATACCAACCGAGGAAAACATAACCGCCATCGCGCTTTACTGCGTAATCATTAAGATCAGGAACCTGAATCTGGTTAGGTACGCTCTTAATTTCTTCTGAACCATCTGAAGTGAACTTACCACCATCCGGGTCAAAAGTTACTGTGTGAGTATTGATGTGGATAATTCCTTCGATTTCGCCCTTTTGTTTATTGTCTTCAGTTTTAAAATGAGCACCTGTGAGCTCTTCTGTCGCTATAGGCTTATCACCGTTTTCTACGTTGATTGTAGCAAGATAACGCTTGCCAGGAGTAAGATACTGAACGTGCTCCTGTCCTTCTACATCGTTTGTCATTACTTCTCTGCCGTCAGAGAGGATATATGATACTACCTTGATTCTGTAGTAGTAATATTCTTCTTTACCTGTGTTGTGCATCCATACAGGATAAGAACCTGTTGCTTGTGAGTTTTCATCAAGGTAAAGTGTTACGAATGTATCATGGTGCTGTGTGATATGATGCCATTCGTTAGCTTCAAGAGTATGCTCAGCACCTTCGTATTCTGATGTATAGTAGGAAAGCACCTTAACGTGAACAGCAGCAGGCTTGTACTGTGGATACTGTTCAACAAGAGCTTTTGACTCATCATCAAGCTTTACTGTGAATTTAAGGTCAGCATTTTTTGGGTCGTACTGGAGTGTTACATTTACAATAATATCGCCGTTATCAGCCGTCTGCTGAGTAACGCTCCTAATTTCGTAGCCTGACTTCAGAACTTCTACTGAATACTGGCCGCCAGGGAGCACATTCTTAAGAACAGGTGAACCCTGAATTTTTGTGTAGTATGTACAATCGGACACTTCAGGCTGTGAAACGTTGAGTGCTGTAAAGTACGGGCTCTCAAAATCGCTCTCGCCATCCCATTCAACAGGAATCGGAGCGTCGAATACATCGCTGTAGTTGCCTGTTTCGTTATTTCTGTGCATCAGGTCAAACTCAAGATTGTGTCTTTCCGGGTCATTTGCGTTGTGACCTTTGTTCTTTGCAATATGATCGATTGTGAAATTAACGTAAACATCAACACCTTTTTTCCACTGAGCAGTGAGAACATAAGGTCTTTCGATGGAAGTATTCAGAAGCTCTTCTGATGAGTAGATTTTTCCATCCTTCTCGTCCTCCCAGCCTGTGAAGACGTAACCTTCTCTTACAGGAGTGTCTTTAATTGTGTTTACTGTTGAACCTGTTAAGTGATATTCTCTATTAAACTCAACACCAAGATTTTTATATGTTACTGAGTTGTAGAAGATATATCGTGTGCAGTCAGCCTGGTGCATTGTGAGAATCTGGTCATCGACTTTTTTGCTCTCGTCTGTACCATTTTCTGGACCGTAGTAAATGTTATACAAACCTGTATCTAAAATGCTTGTATATGTACCCTCGCCCTCTTTTGTAAGCGGAAGGTTTATAAAATCATCTGTAGAGTTAACTTCTTTTGCATAAAGGTGAGTGTACTCAGTAACATCACTGATATCAACTACAGTACCTGTAGCTGTGTGAGTTTCTGAATCGTATGTACCATCTAAATAAGTCTTTACTGTACCTGAGTATACAGGCTTTGTGGTATCGTAAACATACGCGTATGCGTAATGAGTCTGTCCGCCTTCATCTTGGTACTCGCCCCTTACTTCTACAGGATACGAAGTGTTAGGATTAAGACCTTCGAAAACGATTTTTCCATCTATTTTTTTACCCTGCTGACCATAAATAAAGTAATCACAACGGTCATCGAGATTACCTGTTAATGTCAGAGTATATGCTGTAGTAGAAGTAGTAGGCTTTTTGAATACGTAAACAGTTGTTACTGCAGTACCGCTTGAATCCTCATGGAATTTACAGGTGTTCTTCTGGATTTTAAGCTCAACTTTCGCATCGCCGTTCGCATTAGTTGCAGTACCAGCGGTAACACCAGTGATATAATAATCGCCATCGGATTTCTTCTCGAGTTTTATATGATTGCCATCATCCGGACCACCGCTGACAATCTTTCCGTTTGCAACGTCACTTTCTACGCAAGTGATGTGCAGAATAGCAGACTCGCCGAGGAGGTCTTTAACGTTTCTTTCGTCACCCTCGAACAAGCCGATTGTAACGTGGTCCATATCACTTTGGAGATCGTGATCCACAATACCGCTGTATGTAGTTTGCTGCCAGAACCAGGAACCGGTTGTTGTAACCTCACCTTTGTGTGTAGCCGAAGCAATCTCTTTTTTGTCTTTATCGTAAACAGTTACTTTAATAGTACCGTTATACGCCTTAGCGTCAGAAATAGACTGGCCGGTACCGGATGTGTTGGAGCCGTAAATAGCCGCCCAGCAGTAACCTGTACCTTTAAAGCTGTCTTTGTGAGAACGGCCTACCATATTGTTACTGGAAGCTACACTGTTGTTATAGATTTCCATTTCACCGTCTGTACCCTGAATGTAGTACATATTGTGTGAATTATAAACGTACAGATACGTTCCGAGCGTGTTCTCCCACTTGTAGGTGAGTTCACGTGGGTTACCCTCGTACCCTGTCAGTCTGGCTTCTAAAAGTTCAGAAGAACGCAGATCTTTTTGTTCTCCACGCATAAAGCTGACAATTTTGACTGTTACACCTTCTGTACTTTCAGCCGCAAAGGCTGTAAAGCTCACCGAAAGTGTAGAAATCATCACGCAAAGTGCGAGCACAAAGCTTAAAATTTTCTTCAGTGTCACTTTCATATTTACTCCTCCATAAAATATTAATTTCACTTTATTTCGCAATAATACACCATTATATTACAATTAAGTAGAATATAATAATGCTACTATTAAATAAAATTACAAGAGGATTAAAAAATAAATTTCGCTTTATACATAAATTTTTATCTGCTGTTTTTGTGTAATGTGACAAAGCAGTTGTCATTATACACAAAACTCAATGCTATCCAATGAGTTTTCGAGATTTTAAGCCATTTTTTATAAAGCTATTATAGTAATTATCAGTTGAACTTTTTACATTCCTGGTGATATAATCAGATAAAACACAGTTCAAGAGGCATCATATGGAAAACAGCGAAAAAGAATCTATTCACCACACGTACCACAGATATCAGTTTTAGAACAAAAATTATAATAAAAAAAGCTCCACAGGTTAGTCCTGAGGAGCTCTTTTTACTTTTTACTTCTTTTTTTATAATCACGCTTAATTTCATCACTCCAGTTATCAAGAGCACGACTTTCCCTGACACTGCGCACAGCTTTTGCAACCGTATCGTACACCACTCCTGTACCCATCTTGTCAGCGTGGTAATTCACCGCTCTATCCTCGTCAATTCCGTAGTGACGGGCGGTTTCAACAGCGTCGATGTTAGCACCGATAAAGAGAAACTCCCACCCATACTTTTCCTTCTGGTGCTGTATCATTCTCTTTACCTCTTCGCTACTGTATCTCCTGCTTGCGTTTTCCATTCCGTCTGTAGTAATGACAAACATTGTGTGTTTTGGTACGTCCTCTTCTCTGGCGTATTTGTGGATATTTCCTATGTGTTTTATCGCACCGCCTAAAGCGTCGATAAGTGCCGTACAACCGCGCACTGTGTAATCTTTATCGGTCATCGGCTTTATCTCACTAAGCTTTAGTCTGTCGTGGAGGACTTCGCTTTCATTATCAAACAAAATTGTCGACACAAAGCACTCACCGTCTACCTTTTTCTGCTTTTCAATCATTGCGTTAAAACCGCCGATTGTGTCACTTTCGAGTCCTGCCATAGAACCGCTTCTATCAAGAATAAATATCAGTTCTGTAGTATTGTTTTTTGTCATAATAATCTCTCCTTTTGTGTTTTAAAAAGTGGCTGTAAGCATCTCTTACAACCACATTATAACGAGTATATTTTAATTTTTGGTCAATTGGCGATTTACCGAAATTTTTGTTGATAAATTGAACTCTTTGCTTTATAATATAAGCAGAAAATAAAAGGAGTTTTTACTATGAACTACGACATTATTTTTGACAAAAACAGCTATTACGAAACTGAATTTAAATTCAACGACAAAACAGAGCTTACTGTGTTTTTCAGCAATGAAAATATAATCCTCAAAGCCGACAAAGACGGTAACGCTGTATTCTTAACCGCAGACGGCAAAGAAATCAAAAGAGAAAAAGCAGAAAGCGACCGCTACTTCTCTACGATTTTCTGTAAAGCTTACGAGGGTGTTGTATCCGTACGTTTTCCGATTTGCGAGACTATTGACCACTACCCTGACTGCGATGGCGAGTACGACCGCTATAGCGAAAGAATAATTGAGAATATCATATTCACATTAAGTGTTTAAGTAAAAAAAAGGATGCCTTTTGGCATCCTTTTTTTACAGCTTCGAATACAGCGTTTCCTGGTCGTATTTGAAGAGAATCGAGTCGATTTCTAAAACGTCGTAAATTCCGTGCTCTAGACAGTACATAATTATAACGTCAAACAGCGAGCTTTTCGACAGCACAAAGCCGACGCTATTAAGCAGATTCTGTGTTTCGTCAAGTGTAAGTTTGAGTGCAACCGCAAACGAAAGCACCGTCTTTTTGTTTGGCTTGTAGTGCTTTTCGTTCATAATTTTATACCACGTCTGCTTGCTGACGTTTGCTTTTTTGTAGCATTCGACATCGCTCATACCCTTTAAGTCGATGAGCTTTAAAAGCTTAAGAGAAAAGCTCTCGTCAAGCATAATATAGTCGTCAATATCAAAGTCAGGCGCCCCACCCACAGAGCATTTATCACATATTTCAAAATCTGCAGCCTTGCTCATCGGCGCAGCCATATTAGCAGACGGATAAATATTTCGTCTTAATGATACAGACCTGTCATACGAATCCGAGTGTTCTTTCACATAGTTATCATCAATATAGCTCTCGATGGACAAAAACAGTTTTTCGCTGAATTTATACGCTGTTTTGTCGAACACCACGAGGTAAATCATCATATCATTTTTAAGCAAAAACGAGCTTATCGTATCAATCGCGATTTTTAAAACCTCGTCTTTCGGATAGCCGTAAGCACCCGAAGAAATCAGCGGAAAAGCGACACTCTCGCACCTGTTTTCTTCCGCTGTTTTCAGAGCATTTTCATAACAACTTCTAAGGAGCGCTTCTTCGCAGTTTTCTCCGCCACTCCACACAGGCCCTGCGGTGTGGATAACGTACTTTGCGAGCAGGTTATAACCCCTTGTTATGACCGCTTCGCCGACTTTTATCCCGCCAATCGCATAGCAATCGCGAAGTAGCTCTTCGCCTGCTTCTTTGTGTAATTCTAGATCAAGACCACCATCAGGAGAAAGCTCGCAATTTGTCGGATTAACTATTGCGTCACACTTTAATTTTAATATATCCTGTCTTATAATCTGCAGCGGCATAACTTCACCTCACATAATTTATACGCTGATTATATCACCAAAAAAACGCTTTCGCAATAAACAAGATAGAGCGATTTTATATTGTTTAACTGACGTTGTTGTGATATGATAAATCTCATAAACTTAAACGAGGTGATTTTATGTCAGCAAAGCTGTTTTTCTCGGCTATCATAAAATTTTTACTGGGTGTAGTGCTTGTTTTTGCACTCGTTTTTCTGCCTGCTGGAACACTTAAATACGCTCAGGGCTGGCTTTTTATGGGGCTATTATTCGTTCCGATGTTTGTAGCAGGTGTGTTTATGATGATAAAAAATCCGCAGCTGCTCAAAAAGCGTCTTAACGGCAAAGAAAAGTTAAAAGAACAGAATCTCGTCATAAAACTCTCGGGACTTATGTTTATCACAGGCTTCGTAATCGCAGGACTTAACTTCAGATTCGAGCTGTTTATGCTACCGCTGTGGGCCTCACTTATAGCGTCAGCACTCTTCCTCTTTGCGTATGTTCTGTACGCTTTAGTAATGAAACAAAACCCGTATTTGTCACGTACTGTAGAAGTGCAACAAGACCAGAGGGTTATTGATACGGGTGTATACTCTGTAGTACGTCATCCGATGTACAGTGCAACATTGCTATTATTTATTATGATACCGTTAGTGCTCGGTTCGGTGTTTGCACTTCCTGTCTTTTTACTCTATCCGTTTATCATCGCAAAAAGGCTTTTAAGCGAAGAAGAGTTTCTAAAAAAAGAACTTGCCGGCTACAACGAATATATGAAAAAAGTAAGATACCGACTCATCCCGTTTGTGTGGTAATACACTTGTCTACGTAATGTATCATAAAAACAATATACAAAAGTGTACTTCATTGACAAAAAACACCCCTAACCGTATAATAAAATCATCAACCGATAAGGAGTAAATTTATGAAAAAGATTCTTGCGCTTTTGCTCGCAGTAGCTATGGTTTTTTCTCTTGTTGCGTGCAACAGTACCACACAGTCAGAAAAGCCGAAAAACGAGTACGTTATGTCTGATGACCCGAAAGAAGGCTCAGTTATAGACTCTGTTATGACCGATATTTCTGTCAGCGACCCGATACTTAAAAAGACTACAGCACAGTGGCTTGACACATGTGTGCTGTACGAAGTAAACGTACGTCAGTTTACTGAAGAGGGTACTTTCAAAGCGTTTGAAAAACACCTTTCAAGACTTCAGAAAATGGGTGTTAACACTCTGTGGTTTATGCCTATTCACCCTATCAGCAAAACAGAGCGCAAAGGTACACTCGGTTCATACTACGCGGTTGATGATTACACCGCAGTAAACCCTGAGTTCGGTACTATGGAAGATTTTCAGCACCTCGTTGACAAAGCTCACGATATGGGATTTAAAGTAATCATCGACTGGGTTGCTAACCACACAGGTTGGGACCACGACTGGATTACAGAGCACCCTGAGTGGTACGACCGCGATGAAAACGGCAACATCACATATTCTTACGACTGGTCAGACATCGCTGAGCTCAACTACGACAACTTCGAGATGCGTGCTGAAATGATTAAGGCGATGCAGTTCTGGATTGAAGAAGTCGGTATCGACGGATTCCGTTGTGACCACGCTATCGGCGTTCCTGCGTCTTTCTGGAATGCGGCTGTATATAAGCTCAAGAGCATAAACAGCGACATTATGATGCTCGCAGAAGTTTCTGCTGCACAGAGCCTCACAAAATACGCTTTTGATTCATGCTACAACGACCAGCTCTACGGTCAGTCGCTGATGATTAAAGGCGGTGTTGCTACATCAACAATCCAGCAGGGTATGACTTTAAACGCAAACTATGTTGAGGGCAGTTTCCCTATGAACTACCTCGACAATCACGATAAAAACTCGTACGAAGACAGTATTGTAGGTCGTTTCGGCGATACTTACGAGCCACTTATGGCGCTTTCGTTCCTCTCTATCGGCTATCCGCTGATTTACACTTCAAACGAACAGGGTTACGACCACGAAATTGAGTTCTTTGAAAAAGACACCGTTGTGTGGGAAGACGAACCTAAGTACGAAGAGTTCTTCGCAGAGCTCTCAGATTTAAAATGTAACTACAAAGCTCTCGCTTCTTCAAACACAGACCTTAGCTTCTTAGAAGTCAGCAACTCACATATTTTCGGTTTCTCACGAAAGAGTGAATCAGACAGCGTATACTATGTAGGCAACCTCTACTACGATAAAATTACTGACGTTGATGTTGAGCTTGATTTTGAAAATGCAACCTGCGTTATGCACTACGACGGCGAAAACTTCGATTTCACCGACAAAGAAATCACAGCAGATGATATGCAAAAGAAAACATACAACCCGTATGAATTCTATATCTTCACCGTTTCTGCTGAATAAAAGTATTTTTAGGAGACACTTAAACAGTGTCTCCTTTTTTTGTGCAAGTTATAATAAAAAACATCAGTTCTTACCTAATAATTATTGAATTAGCTTTTGGGCTATGATATTATAAATTTATAAACTCTCAAGGCGTGATTATATGTCCATTAAAAACTTTAGTCTTTTGCACCCTGAAAACAAAGAGGTAGAGTACAAAACCTTAAACAAAGAGGCTTTAAACGACCTATCGATTGACTTTCTGTGCGAAAACTTAACCAGCGACCCATACGAACTTAACAGCATAAAACGACTTCTCACAAACGTCACATGCGACGAAGAAGTTATTGAATACAGACGTGATATTTTCGAGGATTTTCTGAAATTTCCGAAACTTCGAAGTGACCTCACAGCACTTTTGTTAAAGCTCAAAGACCTTAGAGAAATCGAGCGTTTTCAAAAAGACACCGAAGCATCATCGTTGTGGCAACTTGTAAACAGACTTAGAGAGCTCGACGGATACGTAGACTGTATCACTAGTATCAAAGACACACTCGAGTCACTCGAAATAAAATCAAAGGGACTTTTAAGACTCAGAGAAATTGTGAGAGATATCTACAACCACAGCGGTTTTTCACAGCTCAAGGACGATATAAACGAGACTTTCGAAAAAGCACGAACACTAAAAAGTATTACTCTCGGCGTAAACCTCGATAATCTCTTAAAACCTCAGACTGTCGGCGTAATTTCGCTTAACGACCAGCATTTCTCGGACAGCGGACTACTCAAGAAGTTCATAAACTTTGCTAAAAGCGAAAGTGAGCTTCACCACGGAGTTGACGTTTCTGCTTATGTGTCGTACCATCCGAACAACCCATCCACAACAACTTTCGGTTTAGGTAAAGTGGTCACAGGCGCACAGCAGGATGTAAACCAGATTCAGGACAGCACATTAACAGGTGCTGACCCGATGTCACAGGCTCTGTCAAAAGTTGTCACAGACATTTTGAAGCGAACAGTCAACAACATTAAGTCTATTTTACACCAGTATATCGGTGTAAGCGGTTACTCGTTTGTTGACCTTATGCCTGAAATTATTTTTTACATCCGTTTTTCTGAACTTTGCGATAAAATTCTCGCAAAAAGACTTCCGCTGTGCAAGGCTGAGATTAAGACTAAAGACGAGCGTATGTGTGACATAAAGGATATTTACAACATCAAGCTCGCTATTAAGTCAGTAAACGAAAACTCTGTTCCTGACATTGTCACAAACGATTTTGTTTTCGATGAGGACAAGCGAATTTACATCCTCACAGGCCCTAATCGTGGCGGTAAAACAAC
>JAFOED010000072.1 GCA_017380355.1 Ruminococcus sp.
TAATACTTTTGACAATTAATCTTCTTTTACGCTAATATTTTACTTATAACCCACCTTTTTTTATCGTATAATTTGTTTCACTATCCCTAAAGGTGGAACATGAAAAAGCTATATACATTAATTTCAATTTTACTATTTTTTATTAACGTTGGCACGTACAATCTTGCACCAATTAAGGTACAGGCATATACCGAATATTGTCACCTGAACCACTTGTAAGGTCACAAAGTGAACCGATAAGGTCAGTAAGCTGACGTGGTGTAGTACCCTGGGATGCCATATTGCCTACGAGGTTGCCATCTTTTTCACGGATGCTCTTTGAAATAGCTTCTTTAAGTGCGTCGCCGCTTAAATCTTTGAAGTCATTGTCAGCGAGATACTTGAGCTTAAGCTCATTAGGTGTACCGATTAAGCCATCTGTGAAAGCTGGAGATACAACAGGGTCAGCAAGCTCCCAGATTTTACCCTGAGGGTCTTTGAAAGCGCCGTCGCCATAAACCATAACCTCAACATGCTTGCCTGTTTTCTCTAAGATATTCTTCTGAATCTCTAAAACGAGTGGCTGACAATCACGTGGGAAAAGTTTAATTGTATCTTCTGTAGATTTATTAGAACCTAAAAGGCCGTATTTTTCGTTACAACCGCTACCGTTAACAGGAGCATTTAAGATATCGTCTAAGCTGCAAACAACTTTTGCACCACCTGCTAAGAGGATGCGCTTAGTACGAGCACGAGTGTGGATATCACAGTTGATAATGCAATCAGCGTAATCGAGAATAGCTTTAGGCTGATTAGCGAAGATGATTTCAACTTCAGCACCGCACTCTTTAACGAGGTCACCGTAATAAGCAACGTAATCAACACCAGTAAATGGGTGGAGATTCTCGCCGAAAAGCTCGCGATAACGTTCTAAAGATAAAACATCAGAGTAAGGGTTTACTCCTGCTTCGTCAATTTTATCAAGAGAAACGAGCTCGTTACCAACTTCGTCAGATGGGTAGCTGAGCATAAGAACAACTTTTTTACAACCTTTTGCAATACCGCGTAAGCAGATAGCGAAACGGTTTCTGGAAAGAATCGGGAAGATTACACCAACAGTGCCTCCGCCGAGTTTTTCTTTTACATCCTGAGCGATTGCGTCAACATGAGCGTAGTTACCCTGTGCACGAGCAACGACGGATTCAGTTACAGAAATAACGTCTTTATCTCTGATTTCAAAGCCATCGTACTGAGCTGCTTCGAGAACACTCTCAGTTACGATAGCAGCAAGATTGTCGCCTTCTCTGATGATAGGGCATCTGATACCACGAGAAACGGTACCAACTCTGCGTTCTTTATTTTCCATTGTTATTCCTTCTTTCCGGTAAGTTTTACTTACAACGTAATATTTTATCATAATGACTTTTATATATCAATAAAAAATTTGCTGTTTTTTTATAATTTATGCAATTTTTCATAAATTTTAAAATAATTTTTATGACAGAATTATTTTTTGTTAAAATCGCACTTTAATTCTTGATTTTGAATAAAATATAGTGTATAATCAAATCCGTTGAGCCGGTGTGTCGGAACTGGCAGACGAGACAGACTCAAAATCTGTTGTCAGCAATGGCGTGTGGGTTCGAGTCCCACCACCGGCACCATAAAAGCACTTCTTCGGGAGTGCTTTTATTTTTTACTAAAAAATATAAAAAGGCACCAAAGCTGGTGCCTTTTTCTTATACTTCAAATGTGCCGTTTTCGATAGCTGTGATCATATCAACGCGCTTTGTGTGACGGTCGCCCTCAAACTCAGTGTTAAGGAAGATGTCAGCAAGTTTAACTGCAGTAGGCTCGTCAATAATTCTGCCGCCTAACGCAATAATATTAGAATTATTGTGTCTGCGTGTCATTTCAGCCATAAACTCATTTGTGCATACAGCTGCTCTGATACCCTTAACTTTGTTAGCAGCCATAGATATACCTATACCTGTACCACAGCAAAGAATACCAAGTGAAGTATTGTCGTCAGCTACAGCAGTAGCTACTTTATACGCATATACAGGATAATCTACACTTTCGTCAGTATAACAGCCGAAGTCAGTATAATCCATACCATTTTCCTTAAGATACTCAATAATAGCGTTCTTAATATTAAGTCCGCCGTGGTCACATCCTAAATAAACTTTCATATTTTTCCCTCTTCTTTCTTTATTCTTTCGCGTTCAGCCTGTGAAGGTCTGAGATATGTAGGCATCAAGGATGATGCATTTAATACATTATCATTTTTTATACTCTGTAGCGCACAGAGCGCAACAGACGATGCAGTCTGGTATCTTTTTGAGTCGTGAGCAAGAATGATAAAGTCAACGTTTTCGGTTGCTTTAGCAACAAGATGTGCACCGTCTCCAACTAAGATGACCGTTTTACCAAGAGCTTTCAGCTCATCAGCTAAGTCTTCGACGCTTACTGCTCTATCTTCGCACAAACGAGCAACTTCGCCGTTATTAATAGAAAACAAAGCATTATACACCTGATTTCTGCGTGCATCCATACAGGAACAAACGACCACATCATCAGCGTCAACAAAATTATACGCCATAGATTCTAACGTCGATGTACAGATACATTTTTTATCAAGTGCCATAGCCATGCCCTTAATAACTGATACTCCTATTCTGATACCAGTAAAAGAACCTGGTCCACAGTTAACAGCAAAGTAGTCAACTTCTGAAAGTTCGCTTTTTGTACTTTTCAAAACAGCGTCAATCATCGGAACGAGTGTCTGACTGTGGGTGAGCTTAGTATTAATAAAAAATTCACCTATTATTTTTTCGTCATCTATGTCATATAGACAAACAGAAGCGGTAGTAGCTGAAGAATCAAGAGATAACAACTTCATACTCATCAAGTCCTTCTATCGTAAAAATTCGTGTGTTTTCGTCATCAGTTTTGTTAATAGTAATGCGTATAGTGTTTTCATCAAGTGCGTATTCAATATTCTCGCTCCACTCGATAACAAGAACACCATTATCAAGATAATCGTAAAAGCCTGTGGAATACAAGTCGTCTTCTGATGTAATTCGATACATATCGAAGTGGTAAATATTAAACTTACCGCTGTACTCATTAACAATAGCAAAAGTCGGACTGGAAACACCTTCAACAAAATCAAGTCCACAAGCAAGCCCTCGTGTAAACGCGGTCTTCCCTGCACCTAAATCGCCGAACATAGCGATAACCTCATCGCCCTTTAATACAGACGCGATTCTTTTGCCTAAATCTTCAGTTTGATTCACATTATTTGAAATAAACTTAATCATAGTAAACTCTTTTCTTATTTTACTGACTTATTGTATCATAACACAAAATAATAATAATGGCAAATAATCAAAATCAAAAATTTTGTTTTCATATAATTACAGCTGTGTTAATAAACTTGATATATTAAAAACATTCTAATATAATA
>JAFOED010000073.1 GCA_017380355.1 Ruminococcus sp.
GATGGCCTCGGGGTGATAAAATACGTTCTTTTAAATAGGTGGGGTAGGGACCATTCAACAGCAACTGCTCATCATGATTGGCTTCTATTACGACATGATTGGCAGTCGCCATATATCCGCGGTTTTTCACAGCACGGATGATATTCATCGTAAGCATCGTGATAGTCGCGATAATAATAACAGCAAGCAAAATGCACACAATAATCGTGTAAATCATCTTACTGCCGGTATCGGTTTCGCCCATATCAGTAATCTCAGCAGATGAAGAACAAGCTTTTACGAACTTTTCCTGCATATAGACGTAAACGTCAGAAGGAATATTTGAGAATGTGTAACACTTCTCAAGATACTCCTCAGGAGGATAGATAAGATCACAGTTCTTAATCTCGTCATCGAGCATCTCGAGCGCCGCTTCGTTTGGTGTAGCGTAACCGATGTACTCAGCATTAGCAAGAGCTACTTCAGGCTCACACATAAAGTTGATAAACAACTCAGCGTACTCTTTATTCTGACAGCAGGTCGGAATACACATAGCGTCGACAAAGAGGTTAGATCCCTCTTTCGGCAGACAGTATGTCAGGTCAGGATTGTTAAGCATCATGGTGTAGATATCACCCGCATAGTACGGAGTGATAGCCGCCTGTGAGCTTTCCATTTCTGTAAACACCTGATCCATAACGTACTTCTTAAGAAGAGGTTTCTGTTCAACAAGCTTCTGTGTAGCTTTATCGATATCTTCTTTTGTGAAAGTTTCTGAACCTGGGTTTATAGGTGGATCACACAACTGCATCGAAATCGCCATCGCGTCACGAGAGTTGTTAAACATCAGGATTTTGCCTGCGTAATCTTCGTTCCACAAATCAGAAAAACCCTCGACCTTGCCTTCTTCTATCATCTTTGTGTTATATCCCAGTGCTACAACGCACCATGAATACGGCACTGAATACTCGCCGCTAGGGTCGTAAGAAGAAGTCTTGTATCTATCCATTATATACTTGTAGTTTGGGATATTATCAAAGTCGATTTTCTCGAGCATTCCCTCTTCCCTTAATTTGCTGACCATATAGTCAGACGGGATAATAACATCGTAGGAAGAGTTGGAATTTGACAAGATGTTGTAGAGCTCTTCGTTAGTCTCAAAGTTAGTGTAATTGACTTTAATGTTATATCTCTTTTCAAACTCTTCGATAACATCCATGGTGCCGTCATCGCCGTTAGAGATATACTCGCCCCAGTTATATACATTGATTTCGCCTTCATAACCGCCTAAACCGTTTTCGCAGCCCGAAAGGACAAGCGGTAAACTAAGCATCAGAAGACATAAAATAACGCATAAAATCTTTTTCATTTTTCTCTCCAAAACAAATTATACGTGAGCTTTCTGTGCTTTACTCTCTTTGTTTGCTCTGATGTTAATGATAATCAGAATAAGCAGAATAGTCACAAAAAGCAAAGCAGAAAGCGCGTTTGCTTTCGGATTTATACGCTGATGTGTCATCGTATAAATCTGAATCGGCAGAGTCTGGAATTTACTGCCGCGTGTAAAGTATGTGATAACAAAATCGTCGAGTGAGTAAGTAAAGCTGATGAGCATACCGGAGAAGATACCCGGCATAATCTCAGGAAGCACTACCTTGAAGAAAGCCTTTACAGGGCTACAACCAAGGTCGAGTGCCGCTTCATAAATACTCACATCCATACGCTTAAGTCGCGGTGTGACGTTCAAGATAACGTACGGAGTACAGAAACCGATGTGTGCTAAAAGCACTGTCACAAAGCCCATCTCAAAACCAAGCATTACTCCTGCCATTGTAAATAACAGCATAAGCGAAACACCGGTTACGATTTCAGGGTTGATGATAGGAATGTTGGATACATTCTGCACAACACTTCTGAAACCGCCTCTGAAATTGTGGATACCAATAGCAGCAAGTGTTCCGAGTATTGTCGCAAAAAGCGCAGCTAAAACCGCTACAAGCAGAGTGTTATAAAGACTTTGCATAATCTGTGTATCCTGGAAAAGTGCTACGTACCACTTGAGGGTGAAGCCTTTCCACACAGATGTTTTTCCGTCGTTGAACGAATAAGCGATAAGATAAATAAGCGGCAGATATAAAAACGCCATAATAAGACCGAAGTATAATTTATGTGAAAACTTCTTCATACACCAACCGCCTCCTCATCACCGAATCTGTTCATAAACACAAGGAAGCCTAAGATGACAATCATCAGAACAAGCGCAATCGCCGAACCTGTGTGGTGGTCGGACTGGAATACTCGCTCGATAACGTCACCAATCATAAACTGTGTACCGCCTAAATACTGAGCAACTAAGAATGTGCTCGCTGTAGGCACGAAAACCATAGTCACGCCCGAGATAATACCAGGCACTGACAATGGGAAAATAACATTTTTGAATACATAAAATTTGCTCGCACCTAAATCCTGTGCAGCTTCTATGAGAGAGTTGTCAATTTTGCTCATTACCGTGTGGATTGGCAAAATCATAAACGGCAGAAACTCGTAAACCATACCGAGTATAGTCGCACCCGAGTTGCCGATAAGATTTATGTCAATGCCGATGAAGTTAAGCATCATATCAAGCGGTCCGTGATTCTGTAAAATCAGAACCCACGCGTAAATTCTAAGCAGGAAGTTCATCCACATTGGTACCATGATGAACATGATAATCATACTCTGTTTGTGCTCTTCGCATCGCGAAATCATAAAGCTCAGCGGATACGCAAGCACAAGACAGATGAATGTGGAAATAAGCGCAATCCAGAGTGAATACAGGAAAACCTGTGAATAGTCAGAAGCGCTGACAAACATCTGCAAAGTGAAATTTCCGCTCTCATCAGTAAAAGCGTAGTAGACAACCATCGCTATTGGCACGATGGTAAAAAGAAGCATCCACAAAAGGTACGGATATGCTGTCTTTTTAGTTTTCATCGGCTTCTCCTTCCTCTTCTACTACTTCAAAAGTAGCCTTTGAGAAATCAAAGCTGATAGGAACGTAAGTAGCAACCTGTTCATCCTGATCAGACTGCATAAGCCATTTTCTCTCGTCAGACTCGAGGATGATTTCGTTGTGTTCACCCTTCCAGATAACCGACTCGATAAACACTTCGTCGAGATCTCCTACGCCGTCACCAGCGATATGCAATCCTGTAGGCGGCAAGATGATATGAAGCTTTGTGCCTTCTTCGTAGTATGTGTCAGGCACTTCGATATCATTACCCTCGATGTTTATTGTGATTGTGTTTTCTTCAGCGTCGCTACTAAGTACCGTCGCAAAAATCTCGTTATCCGGCAAGAAGAACATCTTTCTCATAATGTGGATGTTATCAGGAGCAACTGTCATACCGATAGTTGAGCCGACTTTCTGTGCTACTGTTGAGTGGATAATCCACTGACACTTGTTACACTTAACGCTCATTTCGTAGTGAACGCCTTTGAAGATTGTGTCTTCTACAGTACCAACAAGCTGAGCATCCTCAGGAGAAACAACCTCGATATCCTCAGGACGGATAACAACGTCGACAGGTGTGTTAACACCGAAACCTTTATCTACACAAGGGATTTCGTGACCTAAGATATTTACTCTGCAGTCGTCGAGCATAACTCCGTTGATGATGTTAGCTTCGCCGATAAAGTCAGCGACGAATGCGTTAGCAGGCTCGTTGTAGATATCTGTCGGAGTACCAATCTGTGCGATAGAACCGTTGTTCATAACACAAACTCTGTCACTCATAGTAAGAGCTTCTTCCTGGTCGTGAGTTACATAAACGAAAGTTTTCTTCGTTTTCTGCTGGATTTTCTTAAGCTCAATCTGCATATCCTTACGCAGTTTAAGGTCGAGAGCGCCGAGTGGCTCGTCAAGCAGGACTACCTCAGGGTCGCACACAAGGGCACGCGCAATAGCAACACGCTGCTGCTGACCACCTGAGAGGTTGTTAATCTTACGCTTTTCGTAACCTTTGAGGTCAACGATAGCGAGCATATGCTTGACTTTATTTTCTATTTCAGCTTTTGACATTTTCTTGAGTCTAAGGCCAAAAGCGATATTATCGTAAACGTTAAGATGTGGAAACAAAGCGTACTTCTGGAACACCGTGTTTACGTTACGCTTGTGCGGTGGCAGGTCGTTTATGCGTTCTTCATCAAAGAACACATCGCCACTTTTCGGCTCGATAAAACCGCCGATAATACGAAGCGTAGTAGTTTTGCCACAGCCCGACGGGCCTAAAAGCGTGATAAACTCCTTGTCATAAATGTCAAGGTCGATACCGTTAAGTATTACTTCATTACCATAATCAAAGAAGATATTTCGAAGGGACACAATTGTTTTCTTGTCCAACTTTCTACCCCCAATCCTTATATTGACAAATGCAAATTTCGTCACATTAGATTATATTATCAACTTTTCTGTTTGTCAACGAAATTTATATACTATTATATACATCTGAATTTTTTATCTCAAAAGCACTCTTTTTGCACAGTATACATCTGTCACAAAAGAATTTTCTACTTTTTGTGCTACACGATAAATAAACAGACGTTTTAAATATCCAAAAGCTCCGTGTTTTATATAAATTCACATCACTTGATGTCATAATGCACAATATTTCTGCTGTCATTTTGTGCACTCTGCCTTTTGCTCCGTTTTTTTTGTATATAAGCCATTTTATAGCTTTATGAAAATGCTGTTAATACACGTAAAAATGCACATTATTTTTGTCGTATTTTTGTCTATATTATGTATTTATTTTTTTATTTAAAAGCCCTATAATCAAGCTAGGATATTTTGGTTGCCTGAAATGGCAATATCCATTATTTTTTGAAAGGAAGATTGATGTGAAAAACTTCAAAAGAACTTTGTCTCTTCTGCTCTCCCTCGTAATGGTTGCATCTATGTTCACAGTACTTGCAACAACACAGGTATTCGCTGCAGAAACAGACACAGCTGACACAAGCGCTGTTACTAGTGCGGACAGTTTCTCATGGGATAACGCTTCTGTTTATTTCCTGCTTACTGACCGTTTCTACAACGGCAACACAGCAAACGACCACTCTTACAACCGTCTTATTAATCAGGACGGCTCTGTTGTAACAAACAGTATGCTCAACTCTGACGTTGCAACATTCCACGGCGGTGACTTTGCTGGTATTACAAAGAAAATCAACGAAGGTTACTTTGATGACCTCGGCGTTAACGCACTCTGGATTTCAGCTCCATACGAGCAGATTCACGGTTACGTTATCGTAAACGAAGGTAAGTCAAACTCTGTTAAGCACTATGCTTACCACGGCTACTATGCTTTGGACTACACACAGACTGACGCTAACTTCGGTACTGCTGCTGAATTCAAGCAGATGGTAGACACAGCTCACGAACACGGCATCCGTATCGTACTCGATATCGTTATGAACCACCCTGGTTATAACACAATCTACGATATGAACGAGTACAACTTCGGTCAGTTCAAGGCTTCTTTCGGCGGTAAAGACGCTGCTTTAAGAGAGTACTACAACTGGAAATCAAACGCTAACTACCACAAAGCTATTGACTACGATTCATCAAGTGCTTCACAGGGTTGGTCAAGATGGTGGGGCTTTGACTGGCTCAGATGTGGTATCACAGGCCACACACCATTCGGCGGTAGTGACCTCACAAAGTCAGCCGGCGGTGAACTTCCTGACTTTATAACAGAGTCATCAAAGACTGTAAACGTTCCTACTTTCTTACAGGAAAAGTGGAAGAAGGAAGGCAGATACGACGAGGAGATGAACGACCTCAATGCTTACTTTGCTAAGGGCAACCCAAAGACAGTAAGACACTATCTCGTTGCTTGGCTTTCAGAGTGGGTAAGAGATTACGGTGTTGACGGTTTCCGTTGCGATACTGCTAAACACGTTGAGCTCGAATCATGGAAGGCTCTTTCTGACGAATGTACACAGGCTTTAAAAGACTGGAGAGCTGCTAACAAGGGCAAGACTCCTGCAGCTTCTTGGACAGACGATTTCTGGATGACAGCTGAAGACTACGGTTCAGGCGTAAACAAAGACGCTTACTTCACACAGGGCGGCTTTGATTCAAAAATCAACTTCTCATTCACAGGTGGTGGCGGTGTTCCAAACTCAGGCTCCATCAACAACGTTTACAATGACTACGCTAACAAGATCAACAACGATCCAAGCTTTAACGTACTTTCATACATTTCATCACACGATACTGAGCTTTGCAGAGGCGACTTGATTTATCAGGGTTCTGCATTCCAGCTCCTCCCTGGTGCTATCCAGATCTTCTACGGCGACGAAAGTGCTCGTCCATACGTATCTTCAAGCATCAACGGTGTTAAGGACCACTTACTCCGTTCAGATATGAACTGGAACTCAATGGATCAGAACGTTCTCAAGCACTGGCAGAAGGTTGGTCAGTTCAGAAAGAACCACGTTGCTGTTGGTGCAGGTACACACAAGGCTATCACAGCTACAAGTGGTACAGCTTTTGCAAGAGAATACAACAAAAACGGTGTTAATGACACAGTATTCGCAGTAATCGCTGCAAGCAAGAATACAAACGTTACACTCACAGTTGGATCTTACGTTTCTGACGGCACATTACTCAAGAACACATACGACGACCAGACAGCTACTGTAAGTGGTGGTAAGGTTACATTCAACTCAGGTGCTAACGGCACAATCTTAGTTGAAATCGCAGGCGCTTCAACAGCTCCTGACGTTTATGTTTCACACACAGGCGGTAACTTCAACACAAACACACTCGCTATCACAGCTACACTTAACGACTACGCTACAAGCGGTACATACCAGATTGGTAACGCTGCTGCTGTTAAGTTTACAGGTTCAAAGACAATCACAATCGGTGCCGATATGGCATTTGACGAGTCTGTAACAATCAAGTTCACAGCTACTGACGGTAAAGAAACAAAAGAGCGTTCTTACACATACACAAAGGTTGACCCTAACGCTACACCATTCAAGTTCCCTACAGAGCGTACAACATACCTTGTTGATACAGCTTCATGGGGCTCAGCTACTTGCTACGCTTGGATTACAGGCGGCGCTAACAACAGCCAGTGGCCTGGCGTTGCTATGCAGAAGGTTGACACATTCGAGGGTAAAGACGTTTACTCATACGAAGTTCCAGCTGGTATGACAAACGTTATCTTCAACAACGGTTCAGGTACACAGACAGTCGACCTTACATTCACACAGTACGCTTACTATGATAACGGCGCTAAGAAGTGGGTTGAAGTTGGTAAGCCAGCTCCTACAGA
>JAFOED010000074.1 GCA_017380355.1 Ruminococcus sp.
ATTTGTGAAATACTTTCCTTTTCACAGATATCATTAAGAGTATCGGAAAGTTTACTATAACATAAAACTATTATATCACTTGAAACTGTACGCTTTGCAGCTTCATAATATCTGAAATCAACAAGATTAAAATAGCACAGAAAATTGCGGAGAAAAGCTATTTAGAGCTACTTAATTTCGTTAAAGAAGGAGTCACTGAAAGAGAGCTTTCGGTTGAACTTGAGTATCTTATGAAGAAAAACGGGGCAGAGAAGGTAGCGTTTGATTTAATAGTAGTCAGCGGTGTTAATTCTTCACTTCCACATGGAGTCCCTAGTGATAAACGTATCGAAAATGGTGATTTTATCACTTTTGACATTGGTGCTGTATACGACGGATATCACTCAGATATGACCCGTACAGTAGCTTTACGGAGTGTTACAGACGAAATGCGAGAGATTTACGATATTGTTTTAAAAGCTCATTATAAGGCAGCCGACATGATTAAATCAGGAAACTCAATCGCTTCTGTCGACTCTGCTGCGAGAGATTATATATCTGAGATGGGTTATGGCGAGTATTTTGGACATACAACAGGACACGGTGTAGGACTTGAAATACACGAAACACCAACCGTTTATCATACAAACAAAGAGATTTTAGAGCCATCTATGGTTATCACTGACGAACCGGGTATTTATTTGCCTGACAAGTTCGGTGTAAGAATCGAAGATATGTATCTTGTAACTGAAAACGGGTGCGAATCTTTAGCTTTAATCGACAAAGAACTAACAATTCTGTAAAAACTATTGATTTTTCTAATGTTTAAATGTATAATTGTATTTGTAAATTTATGAAATTTGCTAATCAAATTCAATTTTGAGGGAAATAAAATGATTTCTGCAGGTGATTTCAGAAACGGCGTAACATTCGAAATGGATGGTCAGGTTGTTTCTATCATTGAATTTCAGCACGTAAAACCAGGTAAAGGCGCTGCTTTTGTAAGAACAAAGATCAGAAACGTTATTACTGGTTCTGTTGTTGAAAAAACTTTTAACCCAAACGACAAGTATCCAACAGCTTTCATTGAGAGAAAGGATATGGAGTACAGCTACAACGATGGCGACCTCTACTATTTCATGGATACAGAGACATGGGAGCAGGTTCCTATCAACTCTTCTATCTTAGGCGACAACTTCAAGTTCGTTAAAGAGAACATGACATGTAAGGTTCTTTCTTACAAGGGTAACGTTTTCGGCGTAGAGCCACCTAACTTTGTTGAGCTCACAATTACACAGACAGACCCTGGTTTTGCTGGTAACACAGCTACTAACGCTACAAAGCCAGCTACTGTTGAGACAGGCGCTGAGATTAAAGTTCCACTCTTCATCGAAGAGGGCGAAGTTGTTCAGATCGACACACGTACAGGCGAATACCTCGGTAGAGCATAAGGAGTGTTTAATATGACATTATCTGAGAGAATTTCTTATATCAGAGGCTTAGCAGATGGTCTTGAGCTTGACGATAGCAAAAAGGAAGTTAAAGTTCTTAACGCTATTATTGAGCTTTTAGACGATATGGCTCTCGCTGTTGAGAGCACAGAAGAGCTTTATGATGAGCTTGCTGAGCAGGTTGACGCTATTGACGAAGATCTCACTTCTCTTGAAGATGACTTCTATGATGATTGTGACTGCTGCGACTGTTGTGACGATGATTGTGATGATTGCGATTGCTGTGATTGTTATGACGATGAAGAGGCTTACTACGAAGTTACTTGTGGTAAGTGTGAAGAGCAGATTTGCGTAAGCGAAGATGTTCTTTTAGAAGGCGAGATTACTTGCCCTAACTGTGGCGAGCTTTTAGAGTTCGATTTTTCTGGTCTTTGTGACGATGACTGCGACTGTGGTTGTTGTTGTGACGAAGACTGATATTAATTTTAACATTTATAACACCTCTCGAGTATTATATCGAGGGGTGTTTTTTTGCGCGCGAAAAAGAAATATACTCGAAAACATAAGTTGTTCAGACGTGTTTTCATAACTTTATTGTCACTTATTTTGCTTGTTGTAGTGTTTTATGAACTAACTGTACGTGATAGATTAGAATTATCTATAATAGCTCAAATAAAGACTATATGTGCTGAATCGATAAACGACGCTGTAGATGATTATTTGTCTGAAAATAGTGGAATTGAAAACAGTATGATAACTATAAGTAACGATGAAAACGGGAATTTGAAATCGATAACCGAAAATGTATATACCGTTAACAGGTTTAAGGTTGATGTATCGGATAAGTCTCAGAAGTACATTAATGATGTATTGAGAAAACACGGGATTTTCGTTAAATTAGGTAATTTCTCTGGTCTATCATTAATTTCTGATATGGGGCCTGATGTGTATCTCGATGTCGATGCAACAGCTACTGTTAATTGTAAAATCACTAATAAATTCGAGAGCGCTGGTATGAATCAGACTCTGCATTATACAATACTCACTATTTATTCTGATGTTTATGTAGGAAATCCAATTCGTATAGAGTCGATTAAATACAAAACATCATTCGAGATATCTCAGAGTGTCGTTATTGGTGAAATTCCGTCGACTTACGGGCTTATATCAAGATATAGAGAATAATTTGTGAATTTAGTGTAAAAACCGCAATATAGTGAGAAAATCTATTGAAATTTTTCATTTTATATGGTACTATACATTAGATAATACATAATTAGGGGGATAATGTCTTGTCTCAAAGCAAAAGGATAGAAAAAGAAGGCATTACACAAAGTGAATATCTAAATCTTATTGCTGAACTTATGACGATACGTAAGCGTGGTGAAGTGCCGCTTGCGTATATCAGGACATATGGATGTCAGCAGAATGTTGCTGATAGTGAGCGCATAAAAGGTATGCTTTTTGAAGCTGGATTTTCTTTTACGGACACTCCTGATGATGCTGACTTCATTCTTTTTAACACTTGTGCTGTTCGTGAGCACGCTGAAGACAGAGTTTTCGGTAACGTAGGTGCTTTAAAGAACATAAAGCGTAAACATCCATCTGTATTAATTGCATTATGTGGATGTATGATGGAGCAGGAGCACGTTGCGAAACGTATCCACGACAGTTTTCCATTTGTCGGACTTGTTTTTGGTACAAATTGTCTACATGAGTTCCCACGACTTTTGTATAATAACTTGCTTTATGGAAAACGTACTTTCTTAAGAGGCAATACTGATGAAAACGTATATGAAGGTATTCCGATTAAGCGTGATGGACTATTTAAAGGCTTTTTACCGATAATGTACGGATGTGATAACTTCTGTTCATATTGCATTGTCCCATATGTCAGAGGCAGAGAGAAGAGCAGAAAGCCTGAAGTTGTAGTTAGTGAAGCTCGAGAGATGATAGAAAGCGGATATAAAGATATCTGCTTACTCGGTCAGAATGTCAATTCTTACGGAAAAGGCTTGGAACCTAGACCGAATTTCTCGTCGCTTCTAAAAGAAATCGATAGTATCGACGGTGACTACTGGCTTAGATTTATGACTTCTCATCCAAAGGATTGCACTAAAGAGCTTATTGATACAATCGCTCAAAGTAAGCACATAAGTCATCACTTGCACTTACCGTTCCAATCAGGTTCTAACCGTATTTTAAATCTGATGAATCGTAGATACACTAGAGAAAAGTATCTCGATATTATCAAGTATGCTAAAGAGAGAATCCCTGATTTATCATTGACATCAGATATCATTGTTGGTTTCCCTGGTGAAACTTACGAAGATTTCCAGGAGACTTTATCTTTGATTAAAGAAGTTGAGTTCACTTCTCTTTTTACATTCATTTATTCAAGGCGCAAGGGAACACCTGCTGCTGAAATGCCAGATGTAGTAAGTGACGAAGAAAAGTCAAAGTGGTTCCAGGAACTCTTAAAAGTTCAGGAAGAAATCGCTGCTAAACGTTGTGCACAGATGGTAGGCTCAGTCCAGAAAGTTCTTGTAGAAGAGAAATCTTCTAACAAGGAAGGTGTTCTGTGTGGCAGAACAAGCGGTAATATTATTGTAGAATTTGAGGGTGATGATAGTCTCATCGGCTCATTTGAGAATATAAAAATAACAAAGGCTCGCAACTGGATATTAAACGGCGAGCAGATAAAGGAGTAATTATTATGGATTTAATCACAATTGCTAGACAGTTAGGACACGCTATTCAGGAAGAGAAAGCATATAAAGATTTACAGGAAGCTAAGACTCAGGCTGATAATGATAAAGAGCTTCAGGATATGATCGGCGAGTTCAACTTAAAGAGAATGGCTATCAACAACGAAGCATGTAAAGAAGACAGAGATGAAGAAAAGCTTAAGGCTCTTAACACAGAGATGCGTGAGCTCTATACACAGATTATGTCTAACAAATATATGGCTGCTTACAACGAGTCAAAAACTGCACTTGATACAGTAATGCAGAGAGTTATGGCTATTATCACTCAGTCAGCTGAGGGTGAGGATCCTGATACAACAGATTACTCACCATCATGTACACATGATTGTTCAACTTGCGGTGGTTGCCACTAATTTAATTTTTACAGATAGGGATTGAGGGAATATGGCTGAGCTTTCTCCTATGATGAAGCAGTATTTCAGCATAAAAGAGAATAACAAAGATTGCATTCTGTTTTTCAGACTCGGTGATTTCTATGAAATGTTCTTTGAAGATGCAAAAATCGCATCTAAAGAGCTTGAGCTTACTTTAACAGGTAGGGATTGCGGTCAGGAAGAACGTGCACCGATGTGTGGCGTACCTTTCCATAGTGCTGAGAATTATATAGCTCGTCTTGTCGCTAAAGGCTACAAAGTAGCCATCTGCGAACAAGTAGAAGATCCTGCACAAGCTAAAGGTATAGTTAAACGTGATATTATCCGTGTTATCACTCCAGGTACTGTTATGGAAAGCAGTATGCTCGACGAAAGTGTTAACAACTATATCTGCTCAGCGTATTCATCATCTAAAAATATTGGTTTATGTTTCTGTGATATTTCTACAGGTCAGCTTAATGTTACATTTATCGATGGTAGAGATTCTATTTCACAGCTTAAATCTCAGCTTACATCATATTCTCCTAAAGAGATTATTTTAGGTGGTAAGCTTAGAGATAACTCTGATTTACGCTCGTTTATTTCAGATAAACTTTCTTGTTTTGTCGGTTTAGCTGATGAAGAAAATTGTGGCTTCTTAGAGTGTTCTGATGCTGTCCTTTCGCATTTTGGTGCTAAGAAAGCTGAAGTTGTTGAAGGAAATAAAGACATCATTATCGCTTTAGGCACTCTTCTCAATTACCTTAAAGAAACACAGAAAACCGGTACTGAGCGTATTGAGAATATAGATTTATACAGTAATGATCAATATATGAGTCTTGATTACAACACTCGTCGTAATCTTGAACTCACTCAAACAATGCGTACAAAAGAGAAAAAGCACTCTCTTTTGTGGGTTCTTGATTCTACTAAAACCGCTATGGGTAAGCGTATGATTCGTTCGTGGGTTGAACATCCTCTGATGAATATTACCCAGATTTTAAAACGTCAGAATGCGGTTGAAGAACTAGTTAACGATACTGTTAAGCGTCTTGAATTATCAGCTATGCTTGTCGGTATTTTTGATATCGAGCGTCTTATGACAAGAATCGTTTATGGTTCTGCTAACGCTAGGGAGTTACGCTCACTTTGTAGTGCTATTTCTAATTTGCCGAAACTTCACGATGAGATTTCAGATTCAAAATCAAATTATTTACGTGAAATTTACGATAATCTTGATACTTTAGATGATATTAAAGAACTTATCGATACATCTATCGTAGAAGAACCTCCGTTTTCGGTTCGTGAAGGCGGAATGATTAAAAGAGGGTATTCTGAAGAACTTGATGTATTATCGAGCGATATGAACGACTCGACATCCCTTCTCGCTAGAATTGAGAATGAACAGAAAGAGCTTACAGGTATCCCTAAACTTAAAGTTGGTTACAACCGAGTATTTGGTTACTATATTGAGGTTACTAATTCTTATAAGGATTTAGTTCCTGATAATTACATAAGAAAACAGACTTTAGCAAACTGTGAGAGATATATCACACCTGAATTAAAAGAGCTTGAAGGTAGAATCTTAGGTGCTAAAGACAGAGCTATCGCTCTAGAATACGCTTTATTTGATGCTATCAGAAAGAAAGTTGCGGAAAATCTCAACAGAATAGAAAAGTCAGCACACGCTGTTGCTGTTCTTGACGTTTTAGTTTCACTCTCTAATGTTGCGGCTTCTAACAGATATGTTAAACCTGATGTTAATTTGTCGAGCGTTATAAGACTTAAAGACAGCAGGCATCCTGTTGTTGAAGCTCTGCTTGACACAGCTCCTTTTGTTCCAAACGATGTATACCTTGATAACGAATCTAATAGGGTAGCTATTATCACTGGTCCGAATATGGCTGGTAAATCTACATATATGCGACAAGTTGCTCTTATCGTGCTTATGGCTCAGATGGGTAGTTTTGTACCAGCATCATTTGCTGAAATCGGTATTGTAGACAGTATTTTCACTCGAGTTGGTGCGTCTGATGATTTAGCATCAGGACAGTCTACATTTATGGTAGAGATGAGTGAAGTAGCGAATATTATTAAGAATGCAACTAAGAAGAGTTTGCTTATCCTCGACGAAATCGGCAGAGGTACGTCTACTTATGATGGTATGAGTATCGCACGCGCTGTGCTTGAGTATGTTGCTGATAAAAAGCGACTTGGAGCGAAAGCGCTTTTCGCAACTCATTATCACGAACTTACTGTTCTCGAACAGATTATCGATGGCGTTAAAAACTATAATATTGCAGTTAAAAAGCGCGGTGATGATATTACTTTCCTGCGCCGCATCATACCTGGTGGTGCAGATGATAGTTATGGTATCGAAGTAGCAAAGCTCGCAGGTATCCCTGATTCTGTTATCGGACGAGCTAAGGAGATTCTAAAAGACCTTACTTTTGATAATGCTAGTGTTAATAAACCACAGTTAGCGCATAATGACTCAGTATTTGAAATTGAGGATCAAC
>JAFOED010000075.1 GCA_017380355.1 Ruminococcus sp.
AAGGTTATTGGTACATATGCTCTTAACACAACTAAGGCTAACGGCGTTCTTGGTTCTACTGGTACTGTTACTGAGTTCACAAATCTCGATACAGTTGGCGCAAAGACACTCGATTGCGGTATTACAGGTCTTACAGTTGCTGAAGATGCTTCTAAGTTCGTAACAGTTTACGTTTACCTCGACGGTCAGGATTCATCTTGCTTCTCAGATAACGTAACAGCTGTTGACGCTGAAGAGATCATTTCTTCTGTAAAGGTTGACTTCAAGCTCGTAAAATAATTTAGTTTTACATAGTTTAAGTTACTGATTAATTAACTAAATGTTGTTCGTGCCTCCCCGTTTGGGGAGGCACCGTGAACAACAAATTTTATTTATCCCTAGGAGTTTTTATGAAGGTATTTAAGAACATAGTAAACACAATCATTAACATTTTAATAGTTCTGGTTTTAGTTATATCCGTTTTGGTTGCGACTTTAGCTCTTACTTCTAAATCCTCCGGCGTTTCTAATATTTTCGGTTACACATTCCAGGTTATTATGTCCGATTCCATGGATGGTGGCAGTGAAGAATATGATGGTGGCGACTTTAAAAAAGGTGATGTCATCATCGGTAAGGTTACTAAAAACGATAAACTCGACAATCCTGGTACATATGAAAAAGGTGACATCATCACTTTCGAGGGCATACTTCAGGGTAATGACCACCTAGGCGAACAGCTTATTTGTCATAGAATCATTGATGTTCAGGACAGAGATGGTGTTCTTGTTTATCAGACACAGGGTGATAATCGCTCTGTTTCCCAGCTCCCTGACCAAGGGGATGTAAGCGAGTATATCACAGCTTATGATATAGTCGCTATTTACGACACAGCTGACTTTACAGGCAAAAAGATTGCAGGCGTTGGCAAAGTTTACGAGTTTATTAACTCACAGCTTGGCTTCTTCTTATGCATTCTTTTACCAATGATTATCTTCTTCCTTTACGTTCTCATTAAGGTTGTTATCAACTTTGTTGAGTTTAAAAAGGCTAAGGATGATGAAAAACGCGGTGCTGACGGATCACTTCCTCAGATGTCCGCTGAAGAATATGAGGAATTCAAGAAATTCCAGGAAATGAAAAACGCACAGGCTCAATCTGATGCTCCTAGTGCAGAAAATGAAGAGTAATACATACGACTAAAGGTCGTGTTTTCCCTAGTTTTAAGGGATATACACCGAAAGGTGAAGAGGGAATACCCTCAACTAACTTTGTAAATAATTAGTGGCTTTTTGCTACGTTATTTTATAGATTGCGTAAATCATAAAGGAGTAGAACACTATGGATACCATCTTTAAATTCTTATTTGACTTTTTAGGTCAGTTCTTCGGTTCTATCTGGGGCGCTATCGTCGGCGTTGCTAAGGGAATCGTTGGTATGTTCAATTTCAGCGAATATGTTAAAATTATTCGCAACTATACTACAACACTCGGCGGCCTCGCTTGGGTAGTTGCTGTTATTGCTATCGTACTGCTTGCTGCAGTTCTCGGTATCTTAATCTACTTCATCATTATGTCTTTCAAGAAGTTTGTTCGTTTTAAGAAGAAGGTTAAGGATACAAATGATCTCGTTGATGAAGTTAATGCTCTTACAAAAGAGGTTATGCGTCTCAACCTCGAGAAAGATAAGATTCTCTCTATGAAAGTTTCACAGATTGGTCTTAATCCTAACGAAATCTCAGAGCTTACTGGCGAAGAGATGGAAGCTCTCAACAATGGCGAAGAGCAGAAGGGTGGCCGTTTCAACAAGCTTATTGCTATCGACGAAGCATGGGCAGATTATCAGCCACCAGAGTACGATTGGGAAATCACACTTCCAGAGTTCTGCGACAGATTCAGAAACTTCGCGTGCTCACGACTCAAGCTCTTCTATGATATTAAGATTTTACGTTGCTTTATCGCAGGTTTCGCTTCAACCCGTTTGATTATCTTACAGGGTATTTCCGGTACTGGTAAAACATCCCTTCCATACGCATTCGGTAAGTTTGTACAGAACCCTGCTATCATCGCTTCAGTTCAGCCTTCATGGCGTGACCGTACTGAGCTTTTCGGTTACTTCAACGAATTTACTAAGAAGTACAACGAAACAGAACTCTTACGTGCACTTTACGAAGCATCATATAATGAAAACGTTTACGTCGTAATCCTCGACGAAATGAACATCGCTCGTGTCGAGTACTACTTCGCTGAGATGCTCTCCATCCTCGAAATGCCTGCTCATGACGAGTGGATTATCGAGCTCGTATCAGCTCCATGGCCTGATGACCCTGCTCACTTTGATGAAGGTAAAATCTGTGTACCTGACAACATCTGGTATGTCGGTACAGCGAACAACGACGACTCTACATTCGCTATCACAGATAAGGTATACGACCGTGCCCTTCCTATCGATATTAATACTAAGGGTAAGCCGTTCGAAGCACCTGATACAGAACCTATCTTTATTAACTACAAGTATCTTACACAGCTTCTTGCTGATGCTGTTGCAGCTAACCCAATTTCAGAAGAAAACCTTAAGAAGATTGAAATCCTTGATGACTATGTAATCGAGCATTTCAGAATCGCTTTCGGTAACCGTGTTATGAAGCAGATGAAAGACTTCGTTCCAGCTTACGTTGGTTGCGGTGGTACTGAAGTTGATGGTATTGACTATTGCCTTGCTAAGAAGGTATTCCGTAAATTTGAAGCACTTAACATCTCTTACATCCGTGACGAGATCGACGGTCTTGTTCAGCAGCTTGACCAGCTCTTCGGTAAAGAGAATATGAACGAATGTAAAGAATATGTTCGTATGCTTCAGAAGATGATGTAATTTTTAAATTTAACTTAACTTAAAGGATGGTGAGTCCCCATGCTAGATTACAGTAGATACTATCGTGCGTATGCTGAGTTTAAGCAGTCGCTCGAGGGGGATTTTACAAGAGAATATTTCAATGGGGCTCTTAAAGACAGCGATACCGGTAAGGATATCTTAGCCGGTAACGCTTACCACCGTGTTATCGATAAGGACTGGGTAGAGAAGATCGAAGAAGTTCTTCCTTACATGGACAAAGCCATCCGCGAAGATAGAAAATTCATTGAAACATACGAAGAAGTTGACCGCGTTGATAAGGTAAAGCAGGTTACTAAAGAAGCTGTTCGACACCTTACACAGCACACAAGTCTTATTCAGGCTGTAGACCGCGATGGTTCTGTTTCTCCGTCAAAGCTTCTTAACACTCACCGTGAAGATAGCTACGCTACATACGAGAACAGATTCTTATACACTCTGATTTTTAAGACTATTTCTTTCGTTGAAGCTCGATTCAGAGCTCTTAAAGAAGCTCCGAGCGATTCATATACAAGTATTGAGATGAAGCGTTACGCTAACCTCAATAACCAGAAATTTGCATTTAATTTAACTTACGCTTCCGAGTCACACGACCGTGAAAAGATCGATAAGGAAGAGGATGTAAGTAATCTTTCCGATTACGAGCGTATCGTTCGTATCCGTATGATGCTTGATGACTTTGTTAACACAACACTCATCCAGAATCTTAAGGGTTGTATTCAGGTACGTTCACCTATCAACAAAACTAACTGTATCAAAAAGAACCCTAACTTCTCTAAATGTAACGAGTTATGGTCTTTCATAGAAGCTTACCGTAAGACTGGTTACGTTGTAGAATCTCACGAGTACTCCGGTGAAATGGATGAAGAGACTCAGAGTGAACTTTACGATGTAATGGCGTTCCAGCACTTTGTTATGACAATCAGTACTAACAAAGCGCTGAAGGATCAGCTCCATGCTGAGTATCTCGCTGAGAACGAGCGTCGTGCGGCTGAAGCTAACAAACCTGAAGAAGAGAAAGCAAAGTGGCTTGAAGAGCAGATTTATGAAGCTCGCCGTGAGGAAATGGCTATCCGACTCAAGGAAGTCAGAGAGCGTGATTTACTCATCGCACAGCTCACAACTGAACTCGATCAGGAAAAAGAAAAAGTCAGACAGCGTGACATTAAGATTAAAGAGTTACAAACACTCCTTAACGTCCGTGAAAAAGAGCTCCAGGAGACAAAAGAAGAACTCAGAATTGCTTTACAGCGTGTTGCTGAACTCGAGGCTGAACTTGAACAGGCAAAAGCTTATATCGCTGAACTCGAAGCAAAAGTTGAGGAACAGGCTAAGGTTATTGAAGCACAGGCTGCTACAATTGCTGCTCTTGAAGCTAAGATTGTTGAACTCAACGCTCTTATCGATTCTCTTAACGCTAAGATTGCACAGCTCGAAGCTAAAATCGCTGAACTTGAGGCAGAACTTGAGGCTTGCAAAGCTAAAATCGCTGAACTCGAAGCTGAAATCGACTTCCTTAAGGATAAAGTTTCCGTACTTGAGACTACAATCCGCGATTTAAAGGCTGAAATCGAAGAGCATAAAGCTAGAATTGCTGAACTCGAAGCTCTTTGTGCTGCTCAGGCTGCTACTATCAAAGAGCAGAACGAGAAAATCGACTCTCTTAACAAAAACGTCGCTGACCTCACTGATAAGAACAATAAGCTCAATACTGAGAACACTGAGCTTAAATCTACTGTCGCTAAGCACGAGAAAACTATCGCAACACAGAGTGCTGATATCGAGAAGAAAACTTCTCAGATTTCTCTGCTCACTGACGATAATACAGAGCTTAAGAATAAGAATAAATCACTTAATAAAGAAAACGACAGTCTTAAATCAACTGTCGCAAAGCACGAAAAGACTATCGCGTCTCAGACTGCTGATATCGACGAAAAGAAATCGATGCTTTCAGTAGCTAACACTCAGATTGCTAATCTTTCTTCACAGAATACAAAGCTCGAGAAGGATTATAGTAAGCTACAGAATGATTATGATAATCGTGCAAAAGAGATGAAACAGTTAAGCACTGAGCTTGCTGATAATAAGGAAGAGGAGTCAAAACTCAACCATGAAATCAGAGTTCATCTCAATATGCTTGCAACTAAGGATACTATCATCAGCAACTTAAATGATGAAAAAGCTGAACTTGAAAATAAACTTTCAGGTGTAGATAGTATCATAAATGCTAAAGACAAAGAAAATGCAGAACTTAAAGCTCAGCTGTCAAAGGCTGAAAAAGACTATTCAGCTCTTAATAACACAGTAAGCGCTCATATCTCTACTATCCAGTCTACTCAGGAACAGGTTGCTTCACAAAAGGCTGCTATTGATTCTGCTAAGAAAGATAAAGATGAAGCTGTTAAGAACACAGCTAAAGAGTACGAAGCTAAGCTTGCTGCAATGAAAGCTGAGTACGAAGCAAAACTTGAGAGCAAGGATAAAGAAATCGTTGCTGCTTGTGCATTCTCTGACGAACAGAAGTTTGAAACTCGACTCAAAGCCGAGAAAAAAGCTCTCGAAGCTAAGTACAAAAAGGACCTCAAAGACGCAAAGAAAAAAGCCCGTGCTTATGTGCGTAAGGCTCGAGTTCTTGTTGACTACAGTCCTGAAAAATTACTCTCTTTAGAAGAAACTGAAGAGTATATCTAAAACTAAAATCTAACAGAAAGGAGCAATAATATGAAGTCTAAGAAGCAAAACACATCCCTTATCATAAAAGCCGTCATGTTATTGCTCGCTTTAATTGTTATGGTTATTGTGGCATCTCTTGCGTGGTTCAAGATAACTCCTGACCCAGTAGACGCTACTGGTGTTTCTGCAAAATCCAGTTCATCTAAGTATTTTGATATGGCTGTTGGTTTTGAGTCATCTATAAACGGTTATCAGTACACAATGTCACAGTATGCTAAAAGCTTTAGCTTACGCGATGTTATCACTCCTGATGGTGAGCATTACGATGTTCTTCATGATTTCAGCCCTATCGACATAACTGGTGATGGTGTAACTCTTGTACGACCATCTATGCTGCTAAAAAATACTGATATTGACCGCAGTAATAATACTTATACTACTGTTTCACCTAACAAAGAATATATCTGCTTTGATATGTACTTGAGAGCAAGCGATCCTTGTAAAGTTCACCTAGATAGTGGCTCTTTTGTTAAAGGTGCTATTGAAAAAACAGAAGGTGACGGTAGCCTCGTGCAGACTGAAAAAACCGATGATAATAGAAAAGCTGACGAAGGCAACTTTTCTAAAGATGCTGTAGTTGGTGCGGTTCGTGTTTCTTTTGTTAACTACGATCAGTTTGTAGAGGGTGAAGATCACGATAGTCTCCAGGATAATGCTCGTCTTTTATGGCTCCCTCGTCCTGATATCCATCTTGATACTAAGGATGAAAACGGTGATGAGTTGGACGTTTGGGAATTATCTACCGATTTGGAACCTGGCGAGGTTTATGATGAGTTCGGTTCAGGTCTGCTGAGACCACAGCTAGCTGATACTTATACACATCATTACTACTATTACGCTTACGATGAATATAATGAAGTTTTTGTAGGTGTTGATAATAACTATCATCCTACAGTTACTGATCCTAGTAAGGATGCTATTTGTGAACTTAACACAAAAATTGGCGACTATTACTACGGCAAAGTTCAGGTTAATATCTGGATTGAAGGTTGTGACGCTGAAGCTCGACGCGCTATCGCTGGCGGTCAGTTCCAGGTTAACTTCGATTTATCCGCAGGTACCTGATATTTTTACTATACACATTCTTTTTTTGAGGAGTACACGATGAAAAATACAACTTCAAAAAAATTGAATATTTTTAAAACTTCTCCATTAATTTGTGTTGTCGCTATTTTGGAGATAATTATACTTATCTGTGTGAGTACTTTCGCATGGTTTGTTTATGCTGAGAATAATACACTTGGCACCGATATTATTTCTGTTGAGCCGGACTCAGGTCTTGAAATTGACTTTAACGATGCGAACGAGAATGATTACATCAACATTTGGAACTACTTAAACGAATTCCAATTTGAACCTGTTACATCCCTTGACGGTCGTAATCTGTTTGTTCCTACAACAGGCACATTTTTCGGTGGTAATACCACTGATACTCCATCATCACCTGAGAATCCTGGTGATACACAGAATACTTACTTAATTTATTTTGATACAAAAGGAACTGGTTGGACTACACCTTACATCCAGTGTGATTATACTCATGCTGAACAAGATAATATTGCTATGACTCGTCTTAATAGTACATCAACTATTTATTATTATGATTTAGCACCATTAATAAAGAAATATAATCCTACGAAATTAACATATATGAAGTTTAAAAATGGTAAGGGTGGTAATGGTATTGCTAACATAACGAATATGTTTGGTACTAAATACAATTGTATTTACCCTACTCTTTCAGCGAATTATTTGTATAAGTGTGAGTTGGATAGTAATGGTTATGCTATTCAAGGTCCACAAGCTAATCACTATGGATTGAGAGTTTTAAAACCTGAACCATATTCTGGAACCGTTCCTGACATCGGTGGCGGTGGAACAGGCAACAGTGGCTCAGGTGACGGC
>JAFOED010000076.1 GCA_017380355.1 Ruminococcus sp.
AGGCTATTAAATCACTACATTGCGCCGCCCTCACGGGTGCTTTTTTTGTTTACTTTATCTGAATTTTGAAGTATAATCAAAACGGTGGTGATAAGTTTTGAAGAAGAAACTGAAAACAGCGCTAATAATCTTTTTTGCTGTTGTGCTGTGCTTTGTCACATATATTATATTAGAAAACAACACTATATCACTCACACAGTACGATATAAACAGCGACAAAGTCTCTAACGGCAATAAGTTAACTATAGTTCACGTGTCTGACCTGCACAACAAGGAATTCGGCAAGGATAACAAAAGACTTTTAAAGAAAATCGAAAGCTGCAATCCTGACATAATAGCTGTAACCGGAGATATTATTGACTCATACCATACCGACGTGGATGTTGCTATTACATTTATGCAAAAAGCATCTGAAATCGCACCGTGTTATTTTATTCCTGGCAACCACGAACAACGTGTACCTGATGAATACAACACGTTCAAAGAAGAACTGGAAGGATTTAACGTCACTATACTTGAAAACGAAGCAGTTGAGTTTACACAAAAAGAAGATACATTTAGTTTAATCGGATTGATTGACCCGAATTTTGTTTTCGATTATCCGACCGGATATATCAGCACTCAGCTGAGTACGCTAAGTGCTGACGACAACTATACTGTGCTTTTATCTCATCGCCCTGAGTATTTTGAAACTTATACAAGCTTCGATGTGGATTTAGTACTCAGCGGTCACGCTCATGGTGGGCAATTCAGAATACCTTTCATAGGCGGATTGTTCGCTCCGGATCAGGGAGCTTTTCCGAAGTATGACAGCGGAATGTTTTCTGATAACAACACCGAAATGATAGTAAGCAGGGGGCTTGGAAACTCTGTATTCCCTTTCAGGCTAAACAACCCACCTGAACTAATCACTATTACTATCGAGTAACAACACTTGCAAAAATTAAAAAATATGGTATCATACACTAAGAAACACGAAAGGAGATTTGCTATGATTGATTTTCACTCACACATCTTGCCGCAGATTGATGACGGCGCTCAGAGTGTTGAAGAAAGCATCGAAATGCTTAAGATGCTGAAAAATCAAGGTGTAAACACAGTATGTCTTACACCGCACTATATCGCGATGGACGAATCTCCGAAGGAATTCTTAGAACGTAGAGATGAAGCGTTTAAGGCGCTAAAAGAAGCTATCGAAAGCTGTGACGAAGAGTTACCAAAGCTTTTGCTCGGTGCTGAGGTTTACTACTATCCTGGTATCTGCAGGATGGAAGAAATCGACACTCTAAAACTCGAGAACACAGAGCTTTTGTTACTCGAGATGCCGATGGCACCGTGGAGCGAATACACTATCCGCGAAATTCTCGATTTAATTAACTCCTCTAACACCAAGGTAGTTATAGCGCATATTGAACGCGCTATGGGATATCAGAAGCGTGGTACTGTAGAAAGATTAATCGACAGCGGAGTTCTGATGCAGACAAACGCTAGTTTCTTCAATATGCGTAAAACGCGTCGTACAGCGTTTAAAATGTTCAATTCAGGACTTATTCATTTCTTAGGTTCTGACTGTCACAGCGTTAAACACCGACCACCGAGAATCGAAGAAGCAGTTAGCGCTATAAAAGATAAGTTCTCGCAGGACGCGGTTGATGAGTTTTTTGAAGAACAAAAAGATTATTTTGAATAACAGCTTTTTACGTTTCTATATCAAACGTCGGGGCTGTTATTATTTTTTTGAGGTACTATATGAAGAAAAGAGTTTTTTACACTGAGATTGCGTATATCGTCGGGCTTGTGCTACTGGCACTAAGTGCGGCGTTGATGGAAAGAGCGGACTTTGGCGTTTCGATGGTTGTCGCTCCTGCGTATTTATTACACTTAAAAGTATCACAGTTTTTGCCGTTTTTCTCATTCGGTATGGCGGAGTATACGCTACAGGCGGTAGTGCTGATACTCCTGATAGCAGTGCTGAGAAAGTTCAAAGTAAGCTATCTCTTCTCTTTTGTGACTGCGGTGCTGTACGGATTCATACTAGACTTGATGATATATCTCGTAGCATTCATCCCGAGCGAGGAGTTTTACATAAGAGTTATACTGTACATACTCGGACTACTCGGCTGTGCGATCGGTGTTTCACTACTGTTTCACACATACATCGCGCCTGAAGTTTACGAGCTGTTTGTAAAAGAAGTTTCGTCTACCTTTAAGCTCAACATCAACAGAGTAAAAACAGTATACGACTTAACAAGCTGTGTTGTGGCCGTTATAATGAGCTTTTGCTTCTTCGGACTGTGGCAGTTTGAGGGAGTAAAACTCGGAACGGTAATATGTGCTCTGCTTAACGGATTTACAATCGGTATGTTCTCGAAACTCTTCGAAAGACTATTTGAATTTAAAGACGGGCTAAAGCTACGACGTTTTTTTGAATAATATAAATGTAATGTATGGCGCTCTGTGTAAACAGGGCGCTTCCTTTTAGGTTTTCGCTTTAATTCTCTAATCGAAGTTAAAATTTGTAACATTTAGCGTTTATTATTCCTCAAAAACACTAAAACAGTGGCTAAAACTTATCACAATTGGCATATTTTTCTTTTATGAAAATAATTAGTTACAAGCTGTAACCACCCTAAATGTTAATAAGTTTTGTACTTTTTGTACATAATTATGAACAAATATTGAATTTTTATAGTGTTTTCTCTTTATTTTCACTAAAAAGGTTGAACGAATTATAATTCTCTGCTATAATAATGACAAATTTGTTACAAAGTTGATTTAATTTGTTCATTCATTCAACAAGTTCAGCTGTCAAAAGCTGAATATTGGAGGTTAATTTTTAATGAAGATTTTTAAGAGAATTTTATCTATTACAATTATAATTGCGTTACTCGCTGGTCTTTGCGTTATGAGTACAATCTCATCATCAGCTAGCGGTACAGGCGCAGGTCTTTCTGAATGGTGCCTTAACGCTTACTACTCAGGTTGGAGTTACGTATACGGCGGTTCATCCCCTGGTGCGGTTGACTGTTCAGGTCTGATCTACTCATACGCAGGCGGTCACAGAACTGGTGACGCACAGCTTTACAACTCTAGCTACACAGGTAATGTTTCAAGCGGTGTACCTAGAATTCACGGTCTTGGTTTATGGCAGCCTGGCCACGTAGGTGTTTACGTTGGCGACGGTATGGCTGTTGACGCAAGAGGCTCACAGTACGGCGTTTGCTACGAATCAGTATACACACACGGCTGGACAAAGTACTTCAAAGTTCCTGGTGTTTCCTACCCTACTAACGGTTGGGTTAAGGTAAACGGCTCTAAGTACTACTACGAAAACGGTCAGTACATCGTTAACACAACAAGAACTATCGACGGTGTTACTTACAGCTTTAACTCAAACGGTAAATGTACATCTAGCAGCGGTGCTGCTGAATCTGCCCCATCTGTTACACCAACATTAAGCACAACACTCAAGCTCGGTTCACAGGGCGAAAGAGTAGTAAAACTCCAGACAAGATTACAGGAGCTCGGTTACTACTCAGGTGTTATTGACGGTGATTTCGGTAAGGGTACTGAAGAAGCTTTCAAGCTCTTCCAGAAGCAGGCTGGTCTTTATGTAGACGGTCTTGCAGGCAGCGATGTTGATATCCTCTATTCTGACGACGCTCCATATTACGAATCAGACGACGAAGATGAAGACGAAGACGGATTCACTGTTAATAACAACAAAACTGACTCAGAGCTTGCATCTACAGGTGTAAACGATGAGGACGAAGATTTAGCTCCTACCTCATTCTCTAAGGGTGACTACCACGAAGAAATCCTTAAGATTCAGGAGCGTTTAATTGAGCTTTCATACTACGAGGGTTATGCTGACGGTACTTACGGCACTATTACAGAAGAAGCTATTAAAAACTTCCAGGGTGCTCACGGTATTACTCAGACAGGTGTTGCAGACGAGTTCACAATCGAAATGCTCTACTCAGAAAGCGCTTCTGCAAACCCTATCGAGGATGACCCAACAGAAGCTCCAAGTGTTGTAGAGTCTGAGTTACCTATCTCTGCACAGATTGCAAACACACAGAAAAACGACACAAAACCTACTGAAGCTCCTGCTACAGAAGTTGTACTCGAGACAAACAAGCTCTCAGAAAAAGCATTAGCAGGTATTGCAAACACAATGAGTTTTGAAGCTGACGCTTCAGGCAACAACTTCCAGTTCATCTTCTGGCTCGCTGTTATGATTATCGTTATGACAATTACATTCGCAGTAATCAGCGCAGTAGAAAAGAAAAAGTCAGGCAAAAGAACTTCAAGAGAGTTTTTCTAATCGATAAAATAAAGCAAAACAAAAAGCAGAAGCTAATCGCTTCTGCTTTTTTATGTTTAATAAAGAGTTTATTTACTTTCAACTTTAGCGAGTTTCATTTGGATGGCTGTTGCGTCGAAGATAGTACGCTCACCATCGCGGTCTAAATCCGAAATATACTTAAGAGGAGAGCCGTAGTAATCAATACGATCTCTTGAAGAAAACTCACACAAACCTGCCATAACACGCTGGATATATGTCGCATCCATGATAGTCAAATTATAATCCAAATCAGCATCACCTATAGGAACTCCAATAGTAGAAGATAGTATATCTTCTAGCCCTTCATACTTAGATAAATCCATATTCTCACTAATAGCGATAAAATCATCAACTTCAGCGTCATAAACACCATAGCAATATACAAAAGGATAATACAGACTATTAGTTAAAATTATTCTATCATCAATCAACATCCACCCTGGAGTGTCCGCACAAAGGTTAGTGTACGCATATATCAAAGCCCAGTCAATATCACCATCTTTATTTAGATGATAATACTTCTCGTCATATTGAACCAACTCTATTAAACTTTGAATTTCATACTCTATAAACTTATTTTTATACAAGTATTCGGACTCAACAGTTCCAGCGCCAACGGAAATAACACAAATACAAACAAGTAACACCGCTACCAATAACACACTAACTATTTTTTTCATATTATCACCTCGTAAATTAATTTATTATTAAAATATATTAAGCTCCATTGAAATCCTCTCCTAAAAACTTTCTTTGTACTTTAATTATAGCACAACACTTATACGCTTGCTATTAGCATTTTTTATAATATACACAAGTCGTGTTTGTGCAAGGTGTATACCACATAATAACTAAAAAAAAGCGTCTGTAAAACACAGACGCTTTCTTTATGTAATGATATAAAATTACTCTTCTGTTTCTTCCTCTTCTTCAGGAATTTCAGATGTACAGTGTGGACAACGAGTTGCTTTGATAGCAATCTCTGTGCAACAGAAAGGACACTTCTTTGTAGTAGGAGCTGCCTCTTCCTTCTTCTTTCCGATTGACTGAGCCTTGTTGATAGCTTTAACGAGTAAGAATACAACAAACGCCATAACGATGAAGTTGATAACAGCTGTGATGAATGAGCCGTACGCCCATACTGTAGCACCTGCTGCAGTAGCGTCAGCCGCTGTTTTCGCAGCTTCTAAAGCAACTAAGTCTGCTGTCTCAGGAACTTTTAAGACAACGTACTGATCAGCAAAGTTGATACCGCCTGTGATTAAACCGATAAACGGCATAACGAGGTCGTTAATAAACGAATTGATGATAGCCTGGAACGCACCGCCTACGATAACAGCAACAGCTAAATCAACAACGTTGCCACGTGTAACAAACGCTTTAAATTCAGAGAAAAACTTTTTCATAATGTCCTCCTGTGTAAATATTTATTTTTTTATTAAAGAGTAGCTTTGTGATGAACTTTCTTACCCTTCTTAATAACAACGTAGCCTTTTTCAAAATCAGCCTTTGAAAGTACAGCGAACATATCAGTGATTTTTACGTCGTCAACAGAAACACCGCCCTGCTGTACAAGACGCTTACCCTCACCCTTTGATGAAATGAGTGAGCACTTAACCATAAGGTCTAATACAGAAATTGAATCATCAGTAAAATCAGCGTCTGTTAAAGCTGTTGTAGGCATATTGTCAGTATCAACACCCTTAGAGAAAAGTGCACGAGCGCCTTCCTGAGCTTTTGTAGCCTCTTCCTCACCGTGGATGAGTTTTGTAAGTTCGAAAGCTAAAACTTCTTTAGCTTTATTGATTTCGCTACCCTCGAGTTTTGCAAGTTCTTCGATTTCCTCGAGTGGTAAGAATGTGAGCATCTTAAGGCATTTAACAACGTCAGCGTCGTCAACGTTTCTCCAGTATTGGTAGAAGTCAAACGGTGAAGTCTTCTCAGCAGAAAGCCACACAGCACCTGACTGAGTCTTACCCATCTTCTTACCCTCAGAGTTAAGAAGAAGGTTAATAGTCATAGCGTAAGCGTCTTTACCTAATTTTCTTCTGATAAGTTCAGTACCGCCAAGCATATTAGACCACTGGTCGTCACCGCCGAACTGCATATTACAACCGTACTTCTGGTATAAAGCGTAGAAGTCGTATGACTGCATAATCATGTAGTTGAACTCAAGGAATGAAAGACCCTTTTCCATACGCTGTTTGTAGCACTCAGCAGTAAGCATACGGTTAACAGAGAAACATGCGCCAACTTCTCTGAGTACGTCAACGTAGTTTAAATCTAAAAGCCAGTCAGCGTTATTAACGAGTAAAGCTTTGTCGTCAGAAAAGTCGATAAAACGGCTCATCTGCTTTTTAAAGCAATCAACGTTGTGAGCGATTGTCTCAGTTGTCATCATCTGACGCATATCAGTACGGCCACTAGGGTCACCGATCATAGCTGTACCACCGCCGATAAGAGCGATTGGCTTATTGCCAGCCATCTGCAGACGCTTCATAAGACAAAGCGCCATAAAATGACCTACGTGTAAGCTGTCAGCAGTCGGGTCAAAACCGATATAAAACACAGCTTTACCGCTGTTAACTAATTCTCTGATTTCTTTTTCGTCTGTAACCTGCGCGATAAGACCGCGGGCTACGAGTTCTTCATAAACTCCCATTTTAATTTTCCTCTCTAATTGATATGTGTTTAGTATATAGATAAACTCGGTTTTGTCAAGTTTTTACTTACTTTTTGCACGCATTTTGGCTTTTTTCTTGTAATTCGGCTTGACTTTTTTATGAGTTTTATTTTTTACAGGTTTTTTGTCGTATTGCGGCGGAATTTTCGCATTTATCAGACAGTTTTTACCTGTACCGATTAAGTCCCTACGACCTGCTTTAATAAGTGCTTCAACAACTAAATCTTTGTTCTGTGGTTTGAAGTACTGGAGCAGTGCTCGCTGGAGCGCTTTTTCGTGCGGAGATTTCGCTACATAGACTTCTTTTAAGGTATATGGGTCAAGACCCGTGTAATACATACAAGTCGACACAGTACCCGGTGTCGGATAGAAATCCTGTACCTGATCAGGGTGGATTTTCTCACGCTTTAAGTAAAGTGAGAGCTCCACAGCTTCCTTTAAAGTCGAGCCTGGATGTGAGCTCATAAGATACGGTACTAAATACTGTTCTTTCTTTGCCTGCTGTGTTTTTCTGTAAAACTCGTCCTGAAAGCGCTTGTACACTTCGATGTGCGGTTTACCCATCTTATCAAGCACGATGTCAGAACAGTGCTCAGGAGCGACTTTAAGCTGTCCGCTGACATGGTGAGTAACAAGTTCACGGAAAAACTCGTCGGACTCGTCCTCTAAAAGATAGTCAAAGCGGATACCCGAACGGATAAAAACTTTTTTCACTCCGTCAAGTTTTCGCAATTTACGCAGAATGTCGATATAATCCTCGTGTGAAACCTGCAGGTTCTTACACGGAGTCGGCGCTAAACACTTCTTGCCTTTGCACATACCGTGCTTTTTCTGCATCTCACACGATGGCAATCTGAAGTTCGCGGTAGGACCACCGACATCGTGAATATAGCCCTTAAAATTAGGAGAAGCGATAAGTTTTTGAGCTTCTTCTAAAATACTCTCGTGGCTTCGCACTGTGACAGCTCTGCCCTGATGAAACGCAATAGCACAGAAGTTACATCCACCAAAGCATCCACGGTTATGAGTAATCGAAAACTCGACTTCCTGAATACCAGGCACTCCTCCCTCACTCTCGTACGACGG
>JAFOED010000077.1 GCA_017380355.1 Ruminococcus sp.
CCGAGTGAACGGACTTTCTCAGTAACGAGAGCACCGAAAATCTGCTCAGGATAAGCTACGCCTGTTGGATGGTACTGTAATGTCTCAGCATAGAGGAGCTTTGCACCTGCTCTGTAACCTAAAACAAGACCATCAGCTGTTGCGCCGTAGTGGTTAGAAGTTGGGAAGCCCTGGTAGTGCATACGACCTGCACCGCCTGTTGCGATGATAACAGTCTTTGCTTTTGCAACGAGGAGCTCTTTTGTCTCCATATTCATAAGTACTGCACCAGAGGCTTTTCCGTTTTCGTCTAAGATAAGCTCGATAGCTGCTGTAAAATCTACTACAGGGATGTTGCGGTTAATAACTTCATCTCTTAAAGTACGCATAATCTCAGCACCGGAGTAGTCCTTAGCTGCGTGCATACGCTTTCTTGATGTACCACCACCGTGTGTAGTAACCATTGTACCGTCAGCGTCTTTGTCGAACTCAACGCCTAACTCTGAGAGCCATTTGATAGCCTCAGGAGCGTCACAAACGAGCTTTGAAAGGAGCTCACGCTTAGCAGCGAAGTGACCGCCACCGAAAGCGTCTACAAAGTGAATTGCAGGAGAGTCGTTAGGCTTGTCAGCAGCCTGAATACCACCCTCAGCCATCATTGTGTTAGCGTCACCGATTCTAAGCTTTGTTACAATCATAACTGAAGCGCCTGCTTCATTAGCTTCGATAGCAGCAGAAGCACCTGCACCACCGCCACCGATGATGAGTACGTCAGTTTCGTAGTCTGGAGCAGAAAGGTCAACCATATCAGCAGTAATACGGCTGTGAGCCTGTAAAGTTTCTGCTAATTCAAATGGAACCTTATCGCCTTTATTAGGACCGATTTTTAAAACATCGAACTGGTCCTTTCTGTAGTCAGGATGAAAAGCTGCGAGCAAATCTTCCTTCTGCTGAGCTGTCATACGCTGTGGTTCAAGCGCGATATTATTATCTCTTGCTTTTTCAACAAGCTCTAAAGATTTCTGGAATTTTTCAGAATACATATGCTTTCCTCCTTACTTCTCAATATCTCTGTTATTGTAGAGTTCTTTCATCTCGTCAATAGGCTTCTGCATAAGAGCCTCGATGAGTTCGTTGAAATCACCGTTTTTAATCTCTTTTACACGATCTTCGAGGTGACCGCAACCCGGAGCCAAGTACTTACCGTTGATACGACGAGCAAGCATTGCAACCTGTGGGTGAGAAATACCTGCAGGGCAACGTGAAGAACAAACGCCACACATTACGCAGTCAAAAGACTCTTCAGCACAGTTTTCAAAGTCACCGCGCTGTGCGTAAGCGATGTACTGCATAACGTTCAAGCCCTGTGTACAACTCTTTGTACAAGCATTACAGCCGATACAAGCGTAAATCTCAGGATAAAGCTGCATCATAACTGTTTCTGTTGTAGGAACTTTTTCGATATCATAAACCTGTTTAACAAGTGGGAAGAAAGGTAATGTAGCGATGTACATATCGTTTTCAACCTTTGTCTGACAAGCAAGACATGCGTGTAATTCGCGATCGCCTTTGATACGATAAATTGTAGCACAAGCGCCACAGAAGCCGTTACGGCAACCGCAACCGCGTACGAGCTGATATCCTGCATACTCCATAGCGGTCATAATTGTTAAATTTTCCGGCACTTCATATTTCTTACCGAAAAGGAATATATTAACCATTTTTTCCATATTATCTATCTCTCCTTAATACTCTGAAGGAAGTTCATCAATTTCGTCGCAACGGAATACAGGACCGTCTTTGCAGACATATTTTGCACCAACGTTGCATCTGCCGCATTTGCCGACACCGCACTTCATTCTAAGCTCGAGTGTTGTGTAGACGTTTTTCTTGTCAAAACCAAGCTCTACAAGTCCGTCGAGTGTGAATTTAATCATAATCGGAGGACCGCACAGTACTGCAATCTTGTTTGTATCAAAATTGAGCTCTTTGACGTAATGCGGAACAAAACCTACGTGACCGTCCCAACCCTCCTGTGCGTTGTCGATAGTGAGGTGAACGTTTACACCTGCGTCCTTTGACCACTCTTCGATAATCTCCTGATAATCGAGAAGGTCGTCTTTACTACGTGAACCGTAAACGATGTCGATATCGCCGTAGCGGTCACGGTAGTGACGACAGTAGTTGATAACTGAACGTAAAGGTGCAAGACCTACACCACCCGCGATGAAGAGCATATTGTGACCAGCAAAAACATCGTCAACAGGGAATGGTCTGCCGTATGGTCCGCGGATTGTAATCTGCTGACCAACTTCAGCCTGATGGAGCCAATCAGTTACGCAACCGCACTTTTTGATAGAAAATTCCATATATTCTTCGTTTGTAGGAGAAGAAGTAATGGAAAACATCGCCTCACCTACGCCAGGGATAGAGAGCATAGCACACTGACCAGGTCTGTGATCGAATGCTTTTTTGCCATCTGGTGTAACGACGCGGAATGTTTTTATATCAGGTGTATCGATTCTGACATCAGTGATAACACCTAAAGTAGGAATCAGAGTTTCAAAATTATTCATTTGTCTTACCTCCGATTTTCTTAATTACTTTTACGATATTCATCGAAATAGGACATTTAGCAAGACAGCGACCGCAACCTACACAACTGAATAATCCATCGTTATTTTCAGGATAGTAAACAAGTTTGTGCATAAAACGCTGACGGAAACGTTCTTTCTGTGTAAGACGGTTGTTACCGTGAGCCATTTTTGTGAAGTCGGAGTACATACAAGAGTCCCAACATCTGAAACGAACAACTGAGTTACCTGTGTTGAAGTCCTTGATGTCATAGCACTGACAAGTAGGACATACAAAGGTACAGGTACCGCAACCGAGACAGCTCTGTGAAAGCTCATCCCACGCTTCGTTTTCAAAAAGCTCCATAGTCTTGCCGCCACCGAAAGCTGAAAGCTTGAGGTCTTTAAGTGGAAGTCTGGAAAGGATAGCTTTTGTGCTCTCTTTCGCGCTTTCTACTGCTGTATTATCGCAGTCTTCAGTTAAAGCACTGAGCTTTTCCATTAAAGCTGCACCTTTTTCTGTGTTTGCTTCGAAATAAACGTCAGTTTCTGTCTTCCATACAGAGATATCACCCTGTGGCGAGGTTGCATCAATATCAAATGCAGTACAGAAACATGTCTCGCTTGGACGAGTACAAGCTACAGAAATAATCACACCGTGTTCACGACGGTTAGCGTAGTAGCTATCAACAGGGTCAGAAAGGAAAACTCTGTCGAGCACGTCAAAGCTCTTTGTATCACAAGCACGAACACCGAAAACGGCAAAGTCCTCTGTTTCGCTTCTTGTGTCGATGATTTCAATGTTTTTACCCTCAGTTTTGAACGCCATAAGGTTCTCAGTCTGTGGGAAGAAGAAGTCTTTAGGGCTTCTTACTGTATTGAGGGATTCGCTGTATTTCACGTTTTCATTCCACTTTGTAAAAGCAGCGCCACCCTCTGTATCTACAGGGAGATATAAAGTCATATCCTGCGCGATAAGCGCAAAAATATCGTTTAACTTTTCAGCTTTGCATTTACGCATCAGTATCCCTCCTGTCAAAAACTTCGCCTGGTTCTAAATCTTCAGTTGTATAGTCAACTAAAGGAGCACGCATACCAACTTCTGCGCCTGCCTGATACTCACCGTAGAACTCGTTCATATCTTTGATGAACTTACGGTTTAACAGGTGTAAAGGTATGTTCTGTGGGCATACTCTGGAGCACTCGCCACAGTCAGTACAACGACCTGCAACATGGTATGCTCTGATAATGTGGAAGAGCTTTTCTTCGAAACTGTTAGCAGGAGATTTATTCTCCACACCTGAAGTAGGGTTATCAAAAACACACTTCTCACATGTACAAGCAGGACAAGCATCACGACAAGCGTTACAACGGATGCAACGGGAAAGCTCATTCTGCCAGAAAGCAAATCTTTCATCAGCGCTCATAGCTTCGAGTTTAGCGACTTCGTCAAAGCGGTTAGACTCAATAACGTCTCCCTCTTCCCCTAGTAACTCATCGTACGCTACGTGCTTTTTACTCTTACAGTTTTCGCATCTTTCAGCTAAAACGTCCTTTGCGTCAATAAGGGCAGGCTCGTCGCTGTAAAGAGTAGCAACTGTCATTTTTTCGCCGTCTGTGCCGATAGCGAGAACACCTTCGCCACAAATAGCCTTTACTTTTGCAATATCAGCCATGCCTTCGCACGGGATACCTACAGCGTAAACCTTTTCGCGGTCAAAACGATGCTCAGTTAAGAGCTGGTTGAAGCTGTACGTATCACATGGCTTTAAAAATACGAGGATTTTACCATCAACTTTACCTGTTTTAGCAACAAGGTATTTTGAGAAGTTAGCACCGCAGAAATCGTTGAAAACAAAACCTTCGTTAAGCTCTTCTACAGTATTGAAAACTGCTGGAGTTACGTCGTAATCGAAATCGCCTAGTTTCCAACCTAAAACACAGCTTACTGTGCCGTTTGAAAGGAGTTTTGACGCTTTATCAATCAGTTGTTCACGAGTTATTTTTTGCATCTCAGATCCTCCAATCTCTTGTTTTCACCAAGGGCTGTGACTGTCTCAACAAAATCGTTCATTGTTGCGGCAAATTTCGCACCCTCAGCAGCAGATACCCACTCAACGCGTGTGCGTTCTTTTTCGATGCCTAAGTAATCGAGCATTGAGAAAAGCGCAGCCATACGGCGACGTGTGTAGTAGTTACCTGAAGTGTAGTGACAGTCACCAGGGTGACAACCACAAATAATAACACCATCGGCACCACGCTGGAATGCACGCAGAACAAACATAGGGTTAACACGGCATGAGCATGGAACACGAATGATTTTTACATCAGCAGGATAGTTGAGACGGTTATTACCCGCAAGGTCAGCACCTGCGTAAGAACACCAGTTGCAGCAAAATGCAACTATTAAAGGCTTATATTCATTTACTTGCATATTGCGTCAACCTCCGCCATAATTTGTAAGTTTGCAAATCCCTTAAGGTCCATAGCACCACTCGGACAAGTAACAGTACAAGCGCCACAACCCTGACATACAGCAGGATTAACTGAAGCTACTCTTCTTACCTTAGTGGTTCTGTCCGGCATACGGAACTCTTTGTCCTCATAACTGATTGCGCCGTAAGGACATACATTTGCACAAGCTGAACAACCGTTACACATAAGCTCGTTAGAGTTTGCAACACAAGGGTTACCTGTGAGCTTATCTTTACAAAGAAGTCCGATAACTTTAGATGCTGCAGCACCTGCCTGTGATACAGTCTCAGGAATGTCCTTAGGACCCTGACAAGCACCCGAGAGGAATACACCTGCTGTAGGGCTTTCTACAGGCTTGAGCTTTGGATGAGCTTCTGTGAAGAAGTCGTTAGTGTCCATACTTGCTGTAAGCATTGTAGCAAGCGGACGAGCAGATTTATCAGGTTCGATAGCTGCTGCAAGTACGACTAAATCAGCGTCGATGTGAAGCTGTTTATTAGCGATAAGGTCAGAAGCCTGAACTTTGAGCTTGTCACCCTCAGGGGTTACCTTGCCGACCATACCTTTTATATACTTAACGCCGTATTCTTCAACAGCACGACGGTAGAACTCGTCGAAGTTCTTACCAGGTGTACGAACGTCAATATAGAATACGTAAACCTCAGTATCAGGATACTTGTCACGAGTAAGCATTGCGTGCTTTGCAGTGTACATACAGCAAATCTTTGAGCAATACTCTTTGCCCTTCTGTGCACAAGCGTCACAACGTGAGCCTACGCACTGTACAAACACGATAGTGTGTGGATGTTTTCCGTCTGACGGACGGATGAGCTTACCAGCTGAAGGACCAGCAGCGTTTGTAAGACGCTCAAACTCGAGTGATGTGATAACGTCTTTTGACTGGCTGTAAGCGAACTCGTCGAACTTATCCATACTGATTGGATTAAAGCCTGTTGCTACAACAATTGCGCCGTACTTCTCTTGTAAGTACTCGTCTTTCTGTGTATAGTCGATAGCGCCTGCTGTACAAACCTTCGAACAAAGACCGCACTTGCCTTTTTTCAGCATAGTGCAGGCATTAGGGTCGATAGTAGCAACCTTTGGAACAGCCTGTGCGAATGGAATATAAATAGCAGGACGGTTGTCCATACCTAAGTTGAATTCGTTAGGGTTCTTTTTCATCGGACACTTTTCTACACAAGCGCCACAACCTGTACAGATATCCTCTTTAACGAATCTTGCGTTTTTCTTGATAGTTACTTCGAAGTTGCCCACAAAACCCTGTACATCTGTAACTTCACTGTAAGAGAAAATTCGGATTTTATCGTTCTGTGCAACATCAACCATTTTTGGTGTGAGGATACACGCAGCACAGTCAAGAGTAGGGAATGTCTTATCCAGCTGTGCCATTTTACCGCCGATAGTAGGCTTCTTCTCAACGATATCTACAGGGAAACCTGCGTCAGCGATATCAAGCGCTGTCTGGATACCTGCGATACCACCACCGATTACAAGCGCACGCTTTGTAACAGGTGATTCACCTGGTGTGAGCGGAGCGTTAAGGTTAACCTTAGCGATAGCCGCCTTACCTAAGATAATAGCTTTTTCTGTACCTGTTAAGATGTCTTTATGTACCCATGAACACTGTTCACGAATATTCGCAATCTCAACCATATAAGGGTTAAGTCCAGCAGCAGCGGCTGTTTTGCGGAAAGTAGCTTCGTGCATTCTAGGTGAACATGAACATACTACAATACCTGTAAGATTGTGCTCTTTTACAGCCTCTTTGATCATATCCTGGCCAGCCTGAGAGCACATGTACTGATAATTGGTGGAAAAGACCACTCCAGGTTCGTTTTTCAGTGCTTCTGATACAGCCTCAACGTCGACTGTACCTGCGATATTACTACCGCACCAACATACAAAAACACCAACTCTTTGCATTTGTCTTCTCCTCCTTTACTTTGTATATTTTCTGAATGCGCTTACTAATAACTGCTGTGGTGTGTCCTCATCAACGATTGCAGGAACATCGTTAGCTGTCATATGGTTTGCGCCTTGTTTTCTTGTAGCGAGAAGTCTTACTGCCTCGACAATCTTCGCAGGCTCAACACCACGAGGACATCTGTCGATACACGCAAAGCAAGACAAACATTTATATAGTGACTGAGAATTGAGCAACGGCTCGATATCTCCACTCTCCACCATGTTTGCAAACTGGTGTGGGTGATATTCCATCTCGTCGTATGCAGGACAAGTGCCTGAGCACTTACCGCAACGCATACATTTGCTCACGTCTGCGCCACTGATACGTAAAATCTCTTTTTGAAGATACCTATTATTCATTTGTATCCTCCTTTACGCCGAGAGCTTCTGCAAGTAACTCTGTGAAATAAACCACAGGAATATCTGCGCCGCTCTTTACAAGATTGTATTTACACAGCGGACAAGCAGTAATAATCATTTCTGCTCCTGCTGCCTTTGCGTTTTCGATAATCGCCTGACTGTTCTTTTTAGCAGTTTCAGGGCTCTGTGCAGAAATATAACCGCCACAGCACTCGTTTCTCTTAGCATAAACTACTGCGTCAGCGCCTAAAGCTCTGATGAAATCCTCCATAATTGTCGGATTCTCAGGGTCGTCCATCTTCATAACTGTGTTTGGACGAAGGAGCAGACAGCCGTAATATGCAGCAATCTTCTTGCCTTTAAGAACATTCACAACTTTCTCTTTAAGTGTGTCAAATGTGACTAAGTCGCGTAACATCTCGAGATAGTGGTAAACCTCTGTTTCGCCGTTATACGCGCCATCTTCTGCCATATATCTGTTAACCTTGTCAGCAAACTGAGTATTAGTCTGCATCGCGTAGTTTGTCTGCTTTAATACATTGTGACAAGCTGAACATACAGATACGAGTGGCTGGTTTTTATCACTTGCGTATTTCAATGCACGGACTGATGAAAGTTTTGTAGCGACCTCATCGTTAGCGGTTGTGAAAACGCCTCCGCAGCATTGCCAGTTTTCGATTTCTTCCAGAGTAACACCAAGCACATCTGCTGATTTATAAGCGTAGATGTCAAGGTCTTTAGCCTTGTTTTTAAGGGTGCACCCAGGGAAATAACTAACCTTCATTAAATTACCTCCGATTTATACCATTTCTTCAGGGTGGAAAACCTCATCAAATCTTTCAGCAGTCAAGAAGCCGAGTTCTACACAAGCCTCTTTGAGTGAAATATTATCCTTAAATGCCTTTTTAGCAGTTTTTGCTGCGTTTTCATAACCGATGTATGGGTTAAGAGCTGTAACGAGCATTAAAGAGTTGTGCAGGTTATGGTGCATTTTCTCTTTGTTTGCCTTAATACCAACAGCACAGTTTTTGTTGAATGAAACAATAGCCTCAGCTAAAAGACGAGCTGACTGTAAGAAGTTGTAGATACATACAGGCATAAATACGTTAAGCTCGAAGTTACCCTGAGAAGCAGCCATAGTAACAGCTACGTCGTTACCCATAACCTGAACAGCAACCATAGTTACTGCTTCGCACTGTGTAGGGTTAACCTTACCAGGCATGATAGAAGAACCAGGCTCGTTTTCAGGAATGAAGATTTCTGAAAGGCCATCTCTAGGGCCTGATGCAAGCCATCTTACGTCGTTTGCGATTTTCATCATATCGCAAGCAAGAGCTTTTACAGCACCGTGTGCGAATACGAGCTCATCCTTAGAAGTGAGAGCGTGGAATTTATTAGCAGCTGTGACAAATGGCTTGCCTGTGAGGTTAGCAACCTCTTTAGCAACGCCTGTATCGAAGCCCTTAGGTGTGTTAAGACCTGTACCTACAGCAGTACCGCCGAGAGCGAGCTCGTAAAGCGGAGCAATAGCGCGTTTTAAAAGCTCAACGTCTTTCTCTAAACTTGAACGCCAGCCGCTGATTTCCTGACTGAATGTGATTGGAGTAGCGTCCTGAAGATGTGTTCTACCACTCTTTACGATGCCTTCGTTCTCTTTCTCGAGTCTTTTGAATGTCTCGATAAGAGTCTGTGCAGCAGGGATGAGCTTATCTTCGAGGATTAAAACAGCAGCGATGTGCATAGCTGTTGGGAAAGTGTCGTTTGATGACTGGCTCATATTAACATCATCGTTTGGATGAAGGAGCTTTTTGCCAGCAATCTGGTTGCCTCTATTTGCGATAACCTCGTTTGAGTTCATGTTTGACTGAGTGCCTGAGCCTGTCTGCCATACAACGAGTGGGAAGTGAGAGTTGAGCTCCCCGCTGATAACCTCGTCACAAGCAGCTTTGATAG
>JAFOED010000078.1 GCA_017380355.1 Ruminococcus sp.
TCTTTGCTACAAAGCGCTGAATAGTAGTAGCATCTACGATAGACACGTCACCATCTTTGCTGACGTCCGCCGCTTTAAGCTTATTACCTGTGAGTTCTGTGATTTTTGCAACGTGACGCTGAATAACTGTAGCGTCCATAATAGTAATATCACCGTCGAGGTTTACGTCACCGAGTTTGAATTTTTCTAACTCTACTGTGACAGAAGTCTGTAATGTATAAAGGTAGTACACTTCTTTTTCGTCATTTTCAGACTGTAGTGCTGTATCAAAATAAGCGACACCGTTTTCAGTTAACGAGAAGCCCTCGAGCATTCCATGACCATAATCATAATAATCTGCAGGTGAATATGTGAGAGTTTCCACGTCGCCGTTTTTGTACTCCACAGTAACGCTCATTCCGTCAGTATCAGGAGAGAAGTTCTCAACTTTGCTAAGTTCTTCTACAGTTCTTGACTCGTTGTAAACGATACCATAATACTTAATATATTTTCCGAGATAATAAACAGTCGTATAGTAACTTTGCTCCACTTCGTCGTAATCTCTTGCTACTCTCAGAGTGCTTTGTGGCATATCAACACCACAGTACAGACTGCCACTTAAAATATACTTCATATTAGTTTCATCGAATGTAACAACTTCGCTGGTACCGTTTTTATAGTTAACTAAAACTTCGAGACCTGTATAATCAGCGTGGTATCTGTCTTCATATTCACTCTTTAGTGGAGCTTTCAGCACCTCTAACGACTCAACCGGAGATTCTAAAACCGCAACAGAGTATTTTATGTCCATACCTTTATATGAAATAACTACCTCTACATCACCAGGATTCGTAACAGGGATCTCTCTGATTTCAAAAGGATAGCCTTTAATCTCTCTATGCATGATATCAATATCGTCGGCAGTGATAATTTCTGACGTGCCATCACTAAAACCAAGCTCAAACGATAATCCGTCGAACTGATAAGGCTGTAGAACGAACTTATCTCCTTGCATATAGCCGTTGTTGATATCGCCGAAGTAATATTCGTAACTTGGGGCACTTAACAGAGTGACGCTTTCATAAGGACAAGGTAAAATCTTTACAGAAACTTTTGCTTCACGTCCCATATAAGTGAGAGTTGCAAAGTGCTCGCCCACACCCCACTGATTATCGTAGGACTGGTCATCTGAAACAGATGACGGACCACGCTCTATCATTTCGCTGTAGCTTACGATTTCTGATGTGCCGTCAGTGTAGTTAATCTGAATCTCTGTTTCCTGTGGGATAACGTAATTATAGTAGTAGGTGTCGTCTATTAAATAGCCACTCGTTCCTTCGTACAGCTCAATTGCAGGCATCCTATAAACGCTGATAGAATCGACAGGATTCTCGACCATATCGAAAAAGCTTACATCGTAGCCCTCGCCACATTCAACCCTGATGAAGTAATGTCCAAAGCCGTCGTTATCTACGTAAACAAGCACAGCTTCACCTGCTACTTCACCGTCAACGTCATATTTCCATAAAACCTCTTTATCATCAGACAGAGTAAGGGTAACCTCAAGACCCGTAAGGTCAATAGTCTGTGCTTCTAAGCCGATAACACATTCGTTGTTATCAGGCTTTTTGGAGATATAAAGGCTCTCAACACCTAGAGTTTCTGTTACGATAAGGTCAAATTTTACTGTCTGTAATTCCTCAACGTAAGCACCTACTTCAAGATAGTAAGTATATCCTGCGTAGAGCTTGAATTTAAAGTTAAAGTTCTGGCTATCATATGTATCGTCGACATAAATAATCTCATCAAACTGACTGTTATACAGAGTTGCATATGTATCACTTTTGCCTTCGGTATAAAAATTATACCAACCATCATCGCTAGGAGTAAACTTGAACATTTCAGTATCCTCTCCGAGCCACGCGTTGTACGGAGTATCGAGGAAAAGCTCGGTTTCATCGCCACCCGCAAAAGCAGTAAATGGAAGTACACTAAGTAACAATACCGCTACTAAAATAATAGATAGTATCTTTTTCATAAAATCACCCTTTTATAAGTAGTGCGGAGCAAAAGCTCCGCACCTTTATTTCTTATTATACCATTATTTTACTGCGTATACAACACCAACACCTGTACCAAAAAGATCGGTTAAATCAACTTCTACAGGGCTGTCGCCAGCAAGCTCGTAGCACTGAGCAACAGTTATTGAGTCGCCAGGTTTTACTTCTTCTAAGTAAGCGTCCTCTTCAGCAACTTTTTCCTTTGGATAACCAGGGTGAAGCTGTATGCCGTCCTGATATGCCTCAGGAGTGAAAACTAAATTAAATTTCTGATTTTCTTCAGAGTTGTTTTTGAAAGTATAGTAAACTCTTATTATAGACTCGCCGTCAAAATCTTCTGTAATCTCGAATTTATCGATGCTTACGTCATACTTGACACCAAAAGCTTCGTATGTGCCTTTTTCAGGATAATCGGCAAGGAATAATGGGTCTTCTACCTTTTCAGGAGTAAACTCATCAGCAGGAGCGCCTGAGAAATTCTGTGGATCAATTTCTACTGTCTTTGGAGCTTCTTCGCTGTAGTAGTTGTTAAAACCTGCAATAATTGTACCGCCGTCTTCTTTGTAGTTATACTCAACACAAGCTCTTACTGTAACAGTTGGTCTGATGTTGTAAAAACCTACTTCTGCAGCAGGAACTGTAGACTCGTAAGAAGCGTATGTTTCTGTTAACTCGTAGCCGTCCTGAGTAGCAGAAAACTCATAGAAGTAGCTTGGGTAGTTTGTTTCGTCAGTTGTGTTAGTAATATCAAACCACAAACGGAATGCTGGTTTATCTTCGCTGTCAGTGATTTTTTCGGCACCGAGAACGTTGATTTTGCACATATCAAGCTCGATTGTTGTAGGCTCGAATTTGGCACTACCACCTTTTCCACCGTCGTCTGTGTTACCGTCATCCGCACCGCCACAAGCAGCAAGTGAGAATACCATTAATAGAGCTAGTAAAATAGCTAAAGTTGATTTTAATAATTTCATAATAAACATCCTTTCATAAATAAAACGTATATATCTTATCTCATATCGTTAAAGTTAATTGGGTCACCGCACATCGGACAGAATTTCGGAGGATTTTCTCCCACAGGATTCTGCCATCCGCATTTGTCACAGACAACGTTCATAGGAGCTGCCTGCTGTGGCTGAGCGTATGCACCCTGTGGAGCACCATACTGTGGCTGACCATACACACCTTGTGGAGCTGCCTGCTGTGGCTGACCATATACACCTTGTGGAGCTGCCTGCTGTGGCTGACCATAAGCACCTTGTGGGGCACCATACTGTGGCTGACCATATGCACCTTGTGGAGCGCCGTACTGTGGCTGACCATATGCACCTTGTGGAGCACCATACTGTGGCTGACCGTATGCACCTTGTGGAGCGCCATACTGTGGCTGACCGTAAGAAGCCTGCTGTCCTAAGCCCTGACCTGTGAGAATCATCTTCACTTCGTTAGCCTGAGCTTCATACATACGATATGCTTCTGTGTATGGGCTGTCAGGACGACGACTATAATCTGTAAGGTCAAATTTCACTTCGCTGAAATACGGTGAATTCACACCGATTGTCATCTCAAACTCATATTCATACTCGTATCTGCGAGGATTATAGCTTACTGTATTGCCCTGAGCGTCTTTTGTATACAGTTCGTTTTTGTGCTCTATTATATCAAGCTCGCATGACATTACCTGTGAGAATTCGATTAAGTCAGGATTCTTTTCTCTCCAGTTACTACCGCTTTCCACACAGAACTTTCTCTGATTAAGGTCGATGTAAATTTTTCTGTCGTCACCGAAAGATTTTATCGGATTAAATGTAGAGAGCATCTGTTCGTTAAGCGCTCTATACTCAAGCTGTTGTTTGATTTCAGCAACAGTAGAACGCTTTCTCTCGTTAAAAAGTGGTGAAAGCTTTTTGTTACACTTAGAACAGATATTACCATCTTCTACCTTTCTGTTACCCAGAAGTCCGATTTTTTCACCGCAGATGTCGCAGTATTTTTTGTCAAATAATCCCATAATTTACCTCCGTTTATGTAATTAAAAATTATTTTTTATATAACCAGATTCTTACCGCATTGTGGACAGAATCTACTATCGTTTGTGAGTACTGTTTTACAATAAGGACACGAAAAATGACTTTTTACATATTGCTCATAAATCGTATAGTCAGGCAATTCGTTCAGACACACAGGACAAATATCGAGGTCTTTGCTGGTTATCGAATTACACCTTATACACACCTTGTATTTTTTCATTTCGTTCGGCCCGAAACCGAACTCTTCCATACTCTCGATTCTGATAGTCTCAAAAGCTTTAAGCACTCAACTCACCACCCTGATATCTCAGAAAAAGTCCGCATTTTGTACATTTATCCTCGTCCGCAACAACCGCCTCACCACAGTGTTTGCAGAATTTCGGTTTTTCTTCCCACGGAGCACAGTCCACACACTCAAGAACATCAGCGTTAAACATTATGCTAGAGACCCATTTTCCACATTTCTGGCACTTATCAAACTGCCATCGAGCCTCATTCTCCCACGCTAAGAGCAATTCTTCCTGAGAATCTTGCGACTTATACGGCTTTGTTATACAAACAAGCGCTCCTGATAAATCACAATAAAAATAATAACGGTTACCGTTTAAATCAGGAACTTTTCTGAATTTTGCTGTGTTTTTGCTGTTCATACAAAGCCTCCTCTCGCTCTCTTAAGTTGTTAATTCCGATTGACTAAAACATACAACTATGCTAGAATTGAACTAATTGTATAGTATCAGAACACGAACACACCCTACCTCAATCTACTATAGATTAAATTATACATATTTTATGTTAATTGTCCCCACCCAAAGTGAAATCATGGTGTGGGAAATTCATATTTTTTATCAATTTAGTATAGGTTTTGGTGTGGGACTAATAAAAAAGTTCTCACAAGGAGTTTATATATGAAGAAAGCTTATCTCACAGCACCTTTTCTGGCGTTGCTGTTGGCTACTTTAAGTGGTTGCGACGCTATAGGGGCAAAAAGCTCAAGCGTAGCGATGGTCTACGGTGTTACAACTGCACTATCGTTATTACTTCTCATCGGATACTGCGCGCTTATACGAAAAAAAGGAGTCTGGTTTATCACACTTTTTGCTTCGGTTTTTATTGTAAACGCGGGTTATTTATCACTTTCTATTTCAGCAACACTCGAAGAAGCGTTGCTCGCTAACCGAATCGCTTATCTCGGCTCTGCGGTTTTACCGCTTGCTATGTTGATGATTATACAAAACTCGTGCAACATCAAATTCAACAAGTATTTTACTTCACTACTAATTATTGTGAGCATCATCGTATTCCTTATAGCAGCAAGTCCGGGATACCTCGATATTTACTACAAATCTGTAGAACTGGGCTCAGTTAACGGAGCTACAGTGCTTGTTAAGGAATACGGAAGCTGGCACTGTGTTTATCTGTTCTATCTGCTCTCGTATTTCAGCGCGATGATCGCTACTATAACTTACGCTATAATCAAACGCAGAATCCAAACTGCTATTCACGCTGTTATTATAGCAAGTGCTGTTTTCATTAACATCGGCGTATGGCTCTTAGAACAGCTTGTAAAAATCGACTTTGAAGTACTTTCTGTATCATATATCATCACAGAATTATTTTTACTCGCTTTACATCTTATGCTTCAGGAAACCGAGTTCATCGTTTCAAATAGTAAAAATCAAACGGTAAAAGCAACCGATAACACAGAACTCGATAGTACTGACGAGGTTTGTGAAGATGTATCCACTCATACTAAAGAAGCAGTTTTGGAAGAGATCTCTCCTGAACTAAACGAAAAATGTGAGTATTTCCACAAGCAGTTACAAACACTTACTGCAACAGAAAAATGCATATACAAAATGCACATCGAGAAGTTGTCATCAAAAGAGATTATGGTTGAGCTGAATATCAAAGAAAACACGCTCAAATTCCACAACAAAAACCTGTATTCAAAGCTCGGCGTCACATCCAGAAAAGAACTCCGCGAAATCGCAGAGCTTATTTCTTTAAAAGAAAATATGTAACAAAAAACCTGTCTTGGGGTCACTCCTTTGACAGGTTTTTCTTATTTCCCACACTAAAACCCACACTTTTTTCTGCATTTTATACCTAAAAATTGCTTTTGTGTGGGGACAAAAGTATGCTATACATTATATAATGTAAATGTAATATTATATTAGGAGGTTATGTTATGAAGAATTTTTCTAAAAAAATCGTTAGCATTATTTTAGTAGCGATGTTACTGTTTTCAGTAATTCCGCTTAGTGCATCTGCAGCAGTGAGAATCGGTTCTGTCAGTGTAATAGATGTATCTGTTCCTGTTGAAGGTCAGGAGTGTGATTACGGTGTGTACATACCTGCTTCCACTTACACTATCGCAGAAATAAACTCAAACGGATATGAAAATGGTATCATCTGGTACGATGAAGACGGAAACTACTTAGAGCCTGGTATTGATAAATACAGAGCAGGTGTGAGCTATACGGTTAAAATCCAGCTTGTGCCAACAGACTCTAACATTTTTATGGTAATGAACGCTGAAATTGACGGAGAGTCTGTCAAATATTCAGCAACACAAAATTTAGTAACACTTGAGAAAACTTTCCCTGCTGTTGAAGATAAAGAAGATGTGTTAATGCTCACTTTCGACTACGGATTTGACGGCTTAGTAGAGTACATTTTCTGTGAGTATGGCGAGATTCCAGACACTCCTGATTATATCGACAACGGCGAATTAATCCTGTTTGACTGGTATGCTGACGAGTATTTTACAGAGCCTTTTGATATGAACGCTCCTGTAACCGAGGACGCTACCGTATACGCCAGATACATTCATCCGTCAGATCTTGTGACAATTTATATGTACACTGACGACCCTGAATTTCCGTATTCAATAGCTGATGGTGTTATCGGCGATTATGTCAATGTCCCTGATCCGAGATACGAAGACACGTTTATGTTCTTCACCGGCTGGTATGCTGACAAAGAGCTTACACAGGAATACGATTTTTCACAGCCTATCGAGGGTGATGTTCATCTCTACGCAAGACTTATCTCATACGATGACGTTGCAATTATTACAACATATATGCCAAACGAGTCATTCTACACAGATTACTATGAAGTAGAAAAAGGCGAGTACGTATATATCCCTGACCCTTATGTTGAAGATATGTACTTTGACGGTTGGTTCTATGACGCAGAATATACAAGACCATATGACAGCTCTTTACCGGTAACAGAAGACTTCGCTCTTTACGCTAAGTTCATTCCATTCAGCGAAATGCACGTAGTATCAATCTGGCTTTATCCGACTGACGAATTCCCTGTCGGTTCAGGTTACGCTAAAGACGGTCAGCTCTACGACATCGAACCTCCTGCACAGGAAGGTATGATTTTTGATGGCTGGTACACAGAACCTGAACTCATCAACAAAATCGAAGTACCTTTCACTGTTACTTCTGATGTAGACCTGTACGCAAAATTCGTACCTGAGGTTGAAAAGCACGAAGTCGCAGTATATGTATTCTCTGATACAGAGCCAGTTGTAATAGTAGAAATTGATGACGGTACATACTACACACCTGCAGAGCCTGGTATCGAAGGTAAGGTGTTCATGGGATGGTACACAGACGTAGAAAGAACTGTTGAATACGACTACGCTCCTGTAACTGAGGACCTTAAACTCTACGCAAAATTCGTTGCTTTTGAAGATTTATGTACTGTAGCTCTCTATGTATTCTCTGACACAGAGCCAGTAATCTCAATCGGAATCGAAAAAGGCACATACTATACTCCTGCAGAGCCTGGTATGGAAGGCAAGGTTTTCGAGGGTTGGTACACAGAAGCTGAGCGAATCAACAAGGTTGATACACCATTTTTAGTAACAGAAGACGTAAATCTTTACGCAAAGTTCGTACCTGAAAACGACTTTGTCCTCGGTGATGTAAATGGTGACGGAGAAGTTTCAATTATCGACGCAACTTTAGTTCAAAGACACGTCGCAAAAATTATCGAATTAAGTGACGACGCAAAGCTTAGAGCAGATGCTAACAAAGACGGCGATATATCTGTTGTTGACGCAACATTTATTCAGAGACACGTAGCAAAAATTATTGAATTAAGCTAAACATTAAAACAAACAAAAAAGCTCACGCAGTAAATTCTGCGTGAGCTTTTATTATTTATCCTGTTTCATTTTGTTATTGAAAACAATTACTGCGATTACTGTAATCACGAGTGCGTATCCGATAACCCAATAAAGTTCAGGCATAATTTTCGAGTATTCTCCGCTAAGCGCGTATCTGCCTGCGTCTACTGCGTGTACAAAAGGAAGCATATCAGCGATTTTCTCAAATGCACCGCCGACGAGTTCTAAATCAAACCACGTACCCGACAACCACGCTGAGAGGTTAGTAAGTAACGCACCGCACACACCGCCTACAGCTTTGTCGTTAAAGATAGTACCACACAGAAGACCTGTGGCGATAAAGAAAACCGCTACGGGAATATTAACGACTATAGCAAGCAAAACGTCAGGTGTCCACTTTAAACCAAAAGCAAAAGAAGCTGCGTAACACACTATTGTCTGTACAATAGACAGCGGAATAAGCGGAAGTGTGTAGCCGATTATGTACTGCGATGCTTTCAGCGGTGATGTAAAAAGTCGAAGAATAAAGCTTGTACATCTGTCTTTTGACACGATTGTTGCGGTAAAGAGAGCAATAAAACTAAGTCCGAACACAGAAATGCCAGGTACTAAGTTTTCTATATCAAACAGCTTCATTCCTGCCTGTTCAGGTATGCCTGCGTTAATAGCCGAAAGCAGAACCAAAAGCACAAGCGGAAACAATATACCGAAAATCAGCGTGAAAATATCACGCATAATCTCCTTTGCATTTCTTTTAGCAAATACTAAAGTTCTCATTTTTACACTTCACCTCCTGCAATTCTTACAAACGCTTCTTCGAAATCGTCGGTTTTTGCAAGCTCTTTCAACTTAGTAGCTGTACCCTGTGCCTTAAGCACACCGTGTGCCATAATGCCGATGCGGTCAGACAGAGCTTCTGCTTCTTCGAGGTAGTGAGTAGTCAGAATAATCGTGATCTTACCCTTGAGCTTTTCGATTTGCTTCCACAGCTCACGTCGGGCAAGGACATCAAGTCCCAACGTCGGCTCGTCAAGGAAAATGACCTTCGGCTCACTGATAAGCGCCATAGCGATACTGAGTCTTCTCTGCCATCCGCCAGAGAGAGTTTTCGCTCTGCTGTTTGCGATTTCCTGCATATCAAAATCAGCTAAAATCTGCTGTGTTTTTTCTTTAGCCTGTGCCTTGCTAAAACCAAAAACACCCGCAATAAACTCGAGGTTTTCTTTTACTGTCAGGTTAGGTGCGACTGAGGTTTCCTGTGGAGAAACGCTTATTATCTGCTTTACCTTTGTGCTTTCAGTAGTAATACTGTTAGAAAGAATCTCCGCGTCGCCTGATGTTGGTCTTATCAAACACGACAACATCTTAATCGTTGTTGACTTACCAGCACCGTTGACACCTAAGAGTGCATACATTTCACCCTCGTTTACGCTTAAGTTGAGATTATTAACAACGGTTTTATCGCCGTACTTTTTAGTAAGATTTTTTGTTTTTATAGCTAACATAGTTTATCTCCTTATTTACCGAAGTGGAATTCAGGAATGTTTTTCATTTTCGCAAAAGCCATTCCCTTTTCGTCACCCAACGCTAAAAGCTTATCTCCTGCTTTTATATCGTAGACATTACGCGCTTGTTTCGGAATTACGACCTGACCACGCTCACCGACTTTAACTATACCAAAGACGTATTTTCCATCTGCTTCAAGGGCTTCCATCTCTTCTTTTTCATCAAGAGGATAAGTGATAAGAGCATCAATAGACACGTTAAACAGTAGTGCAAGTGCTGAACAACTTTTAAGGTCAGGAAGTGATTCACCATTCTCCCACTTTGCAACCGTCTGGCGGGATACAGAGAGCTTTTCAGCAAACTGCTCCTGTGTGAGAGAGTGCTTATCTCTTAAGTATTTTAAATTCATAGAAATCATATTATTCATATTTTTCATTCCTTTCATACTACAATATATCACTATATTTAAGCACTTTCAACCAATTGTTTATAACATTAAATGTTAAAACTAGTGGCATAAAAAAGCCGCCCAAACGGACGGCTTTCTCTTTTTATTACTTTTCTTTTTTAGATTTTTTGTCATCGTACACTTCAACGCAAAGGCTTTTGTGACCACACTTTGGGCAAGTGAGTTTTCGCATTTTCGGAGTGTGATAAGCAAAAATCATTTCTTTGAAGCCAGGCTTGAACACCTCGTGACATTCAGGACAGATGTAAGCCACACTCTTGTAGTAGTACGCTGATAACCATATAGAGTAAACAACTGCGAGCACCGCTATAATCGCAAACAGCCACCACCAGCCTTTTAATATCCACAGCGCAATTGAGGTGTACTCAAAAATTGCGAAAGGAATCGCAGTCACTAACATTATGGTTCTCATTTTCTTAAGCTTTTCTTTATTTTTCATAATGTGAGCTATGTCGCCGATAGATTCAACAGAGAAACGCTTTATATCTTTCATTTCTTTTTTTATACTCTCGATGATAGAGAGCTGTTTTTCACGTTCTTCTATCTCTTCCCTTAAGACCTGCTCCTGCTGATTGAGTACTACTGAAATAACATTTTCACTATTCTCTTCTTTGAGCAGTGCGCTGATACTATTAATAGGAAGTCCTGCTTCTCGCAGAAAACAGATAATTTTCATCATCTTAAGGTCATCCTCACTATACAGTCTGCGACCACCCTCACTAAGTTCGCTTGGAACTAAAAGGTTTCTCGAGTCATAGTACTGTACTGTTCGAACAGAAACGTTACAGAGTTTTGCGACTTCTCCTGTTGTGTATTTTGGCATAGCTTTTTCCTCCCTTGTGGCTTCATTATAGGGTATTACGCAGCGTCACAAGCAATACCTTACGCAAGGTGATTTTTAATATTTTATCATAAAATATGTGATTTTTGAAGGCTTTTTGTAAAATCTAGTATTCTCGTAAAGACTTTATCTATGAATGTACAGACGGGTCATTTCTTCTTCGCCGTCGCCTTGTGCCATACAATAAAACTCCCAGCCGTATCTCTCATAAAAGGAAGTGTGGTCAGTAACAAGGTACACAGGAGAAACACCATTTTTTCGTAAATCTTCAACCGCCATATCGAGCAGGTTTCCTGCTATTCTATTTCCTCTGTGTTCTTCGTCAGTGTAAACAGCGCACACGTTCGGTGTAAGGTCTTTTCTGTCGTGGAAGTCGTTTTCGATAACACCTAAACCACCGACAATTTCATCACCACACAAGCAAAGATACCAGCCGTATTCAGTTTCGCCGCTTAAGTAGCTATCCATACACTCAAGGTACGCTTCTTTTGGCACACCCCATTTGCTGTTAAACCATGAAGCAGCAGCATCTTTTAACTGCTCATTTTCTCTTAATGTTATAAATTTATATTCGCTCATAATATTCTCCTTATTATTGATTTAATGTTTTATATTCTGTGTACTCTAAAATACCGCTGATATGCTCAAGCGCATTTTCTTCGAGTTCTTTTACCATAAGGCACGCAGGGTCAGGAATGTCAACGGTTTCTCCTGCTACAATGCCGTAATCACACGATGTGACAAACCCTCTGTTTCTGTAGTTTTGTGGGTTACCCTCTACAATTACAGCCTTAAAGCCCATAGCTTTTGCTTTTTCAAAACCTGCTTCGATTAAATCCTTTGAAATATGCTGGCGCTGAAGCTCAGTTTTGACAGCTACTGGATTTAATATCAGAAGCTCATCTAAGTATTTTCCGTTAAGGTGGATTTTTGAGAACATAACGTAACCGATTACTTCATCATTCTCGTCAACCATAACAAGGTCTAGTTCTTTTACGTATGTGTACATTGTTCTGATTTCTTCAACAATTCTTCGAACAAGAGCACCGTTTTCTGCATTCTCGGAATTTGTGAAAGTTCTTTCCACCATATCGAGTGATGGGATAAGATATTTATCTTCGATTGATTTAATTATTCTGTTCATTGTTAAAATTTCTCCTTTTTTCTTTTTCTGTCGCCTACGCGCAGTGCTTTTTTCCACTGCTGTTTCTCTATAATCAGTTGTGTTTTAAGTTTTTATAAGCTAACTGAAAACGGGCACAAAAAAGCCGCAGAAAGTAACCCTTACGGAGTTCTGCGGCTGAATAGGTATAAAAAAAGCACACCCCTTTTGAGTGTGTCAAAAAA
>JAFOED010000079.1 GCA_017380355.1 Ruminococcus sp.
CATACCACAAGAGGATAAGGAACGCCAGAAGGACGGGACTCTTTTCGTCGACAACCGGGGATTCCTGCACGGAATGGAAGATTGACAAAAATGGCATGGATTGAGTATAATGAAAACATGAAATTCTGTTAAAGAAGGAGGATTGCATGAATACGCAGCATCTGAAATATGCCATCGAGGTGGAGCGGACCGGCTCCATCACGCAGGCGGCGGATAATCTTTATATCGGTCAGCCCAGTCTGAGCAAGGCCATCAAGGAGCTGGAGGATTCGCTGGGAATCGTCATTTTCAAGCGAACCAGCAAGGGCGCCGCGCCAACCGAAAAGGGCGCGGAATTTCTGAAATACGCCCGGGCAGTGATGACGCAGATTGAGAAAATGGAATCGCTGTATCGCCCGGGGCATCCTGACCGGCAGGAGCTCTCTGTCGCGATTCCTCGGCGCAGCTATATCGCCATGGCGGCGGCTGAGTTCTGCGATGGAAGCAAGCGCACCTGCGACTTCTTCTTTAGCCATAAAGCCTAAGATTGTAGCAACAGCACTCTGCCAGTTTCCGAATCCGAGTGGTACGAAAATATATGCGATGATACCTCCGATGTATTCAAGTACGGAGTTTCCGCCTGATTCTTCTGTGATGTAGTGGAAACCACCATCAAAAGACAAGGACATTAAAATCCAGATAGCGATACTCGCAAGTAAGATAACAGATCCTGCACGCTTAACGAACGACCATCCGCGTTCCCATGTTGTGCGCAGAACGTTTCCGATAAGAGGCATATGATATGATGGCAATTCCATAACGAAAGGTGCAGCCTCACCTGCGAATGCCTTTGTTTTCTTTAAGATTACACCTGATGTGATAACTGCGCTGATACCGATGAAATATGCGAGAGTTGCTACCCATGCACCACCGCCGAATAACTCAGCTGCGATTAATGCAACGATTGGCATTTTCGCACCACAAGGGATGAAACCTGTTGTCATAATAGTCATTTTACGGTCTCTGTCCTGCTCGATTGTACGTGATGCCATAATACCCGGTACACCACAACCTGATGCTACGAGCATAGGGATGAAGCTCTTGCCCGAAAGACCAATTTTGCGTAAGATTCTGTCCATAATGAATGCAACTCGTGACATATATCCGACGCTTTCTAAAATTGAAAGCAGGAAGAACAGAATAAACATCTGCGGTACAAATCCGAGTACCGCACCGACACCGCCGATGATTCCGTCGCACACAAGTGATGTAAGCCACGATGCACAGTTAATATCTATAAGGAAAGTCTCAACAGTTGGGATAATCCACTCACCAAAGAGAGTCTCGTTCATAAAGTCAACCGTCCACGCACCGATAGTGCCGATTGAGAGAGTGTATACGCCCCACATAATGAGTGCAAAAATCGGTAATGCCAGAACTCTGTTTGTCAGTACCTTGTCAATTCTTTCTGATGCAGTTAGTTTTTTGTCAGATTTTCTGACGTAAGCTGTTTTCATCAGTTTTTCGATAAAGTCGTATCTCTCGTTTGTGATGATAGCTTCTGCATCATCGTCAAAGTGCTCCTCAACGTGTACGATGTCCTTTTCGATATGGTCGATAACGCTTTGGTCGAGATTGAGAAGTTTAAGCACCTTTTCGTCACGTTCGAAAAGCTTGACTGCGTAAAAACGTTGGCGGTCATCATCCATAGAATGAACGCACGCTTCCTCGATATGAGCGAGTGCATGTTCAACCTCACCCGAGAACATATGCTGAGGAATGAGTCGTCCGTGTTTAGCTTCTTCGATTGCAATATCACATGCTTCCAGAATGCTGTCACCTTTAATAGCTGAGATAGGTATTACGTGACATTTGAGCTTTTTGGATAGTTCTTCTATATTGATTTGATCGCCGTTTTTCTCGACAACGTCCATCATATTGATAGCTACAACAACAGGAATACCAAGTTCCATAAACTGTGTTGTAAGATAAAGGTTGCGCTCGAGGTTTGTGCCATCTACTATGTTTAAGATAACGTCTACCTGTTCGTTTAAGAGGTATTCACGCGCTACAACTTCCTCTAAAGTGTAAGGGGAGAGGGAGTAAATACCCGGAAGGTCAGTGATTGTGACATCGCTATCCTTTTTATATGAACCTTCTTTTTTCTCTACTGTAACACCAGGCCAGTTTCCAACGTACTGATTAGAGCCTGTAAGAGCGTTAAACAGCGTTGTTTTACCTGAGTTAGGGTTGCCCGCTAAGGCGATTGTTATCTTGTTCATCTAGTCCTCCATTTGTTAGCGTAAGCTAACTGAATATCAAAAATTTTGGGGATTGCTCCCCGAAAAAATTACTCTACTTCTATCATTTGTGCGTCATCTTTTCTGAGTGAAAGCTGATATCCACGCACTTTGATTTCGATAGGGTCGCCAAGCGGTGCAACCTTACAAACCTTAATGTTTACACCTTTTGTGATACCCATATCCATGATTCGGCGTCTGACAGCACCCTGTCCTTCTAATTTTATTACAGTAGCACTTTCGCCTACTTTAACATCTTTTAAAGTTTTCATATTGTTCCTCCGAATTTTAATGGGGTATATGTTAGTTAGCGTTCGCTAACTGCTACGCTGTAAAAACGAGTTAGCCTTAACTAACTCTGTGATAAGAATACAATATTTGACAGTATTTGTCAACGCTTTTGCCCTGAAAAGTCGCTGTGTTTTATCTTTTTATGCACTTTTATTATGAAAAATTAAACCCCAATATTTATATTGTTTATCTTGTACAACGCATACTGTGTTGCTTGGTTAATTAAGTATAGATTTTAGCTCCTTTTTGTGCTAATATATATGTATAAAGCAGGTGAAGGTATGAAAAACGCTGATAGAAAGCTGTTTACTATGTTTGATATTTTAGTAGTGGCTGTCGTGCTTATTAGTGCGGTGGTCTCGTTTTTGTGCGTTTTTTCACCGAAAAATGACGAGATGTACTGTGTCGTTAAGTATAACGGAGAAGTTGTGTACTCTGAAAAACTTGAAAACACAAAAGAACCTACTGAGTTAACATTTGTTGGTGACTGTGAAGTAACTGTCGTGATGTCGAATAGCGGTGTTTTTGTTAAAAACTCAGCTTGTCCAGATAAACTGTGTGAGCATACGGGCGAGATAAATAGAGTGGGGCAGTCTATTGTGTGCTTGCCTGCTAAAATCTCAGTTTCTTTAGTCTCAACGGATGCAGAAAACACTCTTGATGCTGTGGTGGGGTGACGTATGAAAAAAGTTGCTACTTTAAAAATAACCCAGACAGCGCTAGTGAGTGCCGTAGCACTTGTGCTGTCGTATATCGAAATGTCGCTGCCTGACCTGCCGTTTGTACTTCCTGGTATGAAGCTCGGACTATCTAATATTGCAACGATGTTCGCTTTGTCTGCTCTGTCGCTACCTAGCGCACTAGTTGTGTGTTTAGTGAAAGCTGTCTTTGCGCTTTTGATGCGTGGTTTTACTGCTTTTCTGATGAGCTTGTGCGGAGGGTTACTGAGCACACTTGCAATGTATACTTTAATTCGATTTAAGAAAATAGGATTTGTTGGTGTAGGTATCGGCGGTGCGTTTTCACACAACCTTGGTCAGATTCTCGTAGCTTTTGCACTAACCGACAGCGGAGTATTCGCGTACTTTTCGGTGCTGTGTATTGCGTCTATAGTGACAGGAACTCTTACTGCGATTGTGCTCTATGTGATACTACCGAAGGTGATGAAACTAAAGCTTTATAGAACCTAATTTTCGATTAGCGAAATTAAATCGTGTTTTAATTCTAAAGTGAAATTAAAGATTAAATTATTGTTACTTTAATAATACGTTTGTTACTTGAAAACCCCTATATCTTGTGTTAGTATTTATTCAGTCACCTAAATAATGTGTTTTAAAAGAATTATAATTTACTTTTTGAGGGGTTTTTGAGATGAAAATTAACGTAACAGGTGGAACACTTCCACAGCAGGAAATCGACATTTACGTAGCACAGCTTAAAGAGGCTAATCCTGACAAATACATCAAGACTATTGACTTTACTGTTGACGGCGAGTATGTTGACGTTAAGTACACATACGATAATGTTCCTTTCGAGCGTATCCGTAGAATCACTGGTTACCTCGTAGGCACGGTAGACCGCTTTAACAATGGTAAGCGTGCTGAGGTTGAGGACAGAGTTACACACTCACTTTCTTGTGATTGTGCACTCGAAGAAATCGCTTAAATTTCCTTTACGGAATTTAGCGAAAGCTGTTGACAATAGTGATTTACTGTTGTATAATAGCACACGGTCAATTGAATATCACTTATCAAGAGCGACTGAGGGACAGGCCCTGTGAAGTCCGGCAACCTGCTATATGTAAGGTGCTAATTCCTGCGGTATACCCGATAGATGAGATACATAAACCGCACGGAATTCCGAGCGGTTTTTTTGTTTTGTGCGCCGAGCACCGTAGCCCTAAAAAGTCGAGTACGAGATGGGACTGCTCGTAGGACACGCAGTGTCCGTAGAGTGGTTAATCGAGAACGTGGACTTTTTAGGAGTAGCGAAGGTGAACGAGGCGTGATATGTGTGCTCCGAGCATCGTAGCCCTCAATGAAGTATGATATGAATTTTTAGACCCACTTATTTTGTTTTATATTTTATTCACATAAAAGAAAGGAAATGATTTATATGTCAAAGCGTTTATTTACATCCGAATCAGTTACACACGGTCATCCGGACAAACTCTGTGACAGAGTATCCGACGCTATCCTCGATGCTATTTTAGCTCAGGACGAAAACGCACACGTAGCGTGCGAAACAACAGCTACTACAGGTATCGTTCACGTAATGGGTGAGATTACTACTACTGCTGATGTTGACTTTGAGGGTATCATCCGCAAGGTTGTCTGTGACACAGGTTACGATAATGACGAGTGTGGTTTTAACGGCAACACAGTTATTGTTGACGTAGCACTTGATAAACAGTCTCCTGACATTGCTATGGGTGTTAATAACTCTTTTGAGGCAAAAGACGGTGAAGATGATTTAGACAACGAAATCGGTGCGGGCGACCAGGGTATGATGTTCGGTTACGCTTGTGACGAGACAGAAGAGCTTATGCCACTTCCTGTATCTCTTGCTCACAAACTGTCTTTCAGATTGAAAGAAGTTCGTGAAAACGGCACCCTCTCATATCTCCGCCCTGACGGTAAATCACAGGTTACAGTTGAGTACGAAAACGACGAAGTTAAGAGAGTAGACGCTGTAGTTGTATCTACACAGCACGACGATGACGTTACTCTCGAGCAGATCAGAGAGGATATCTTAGAGCACGTTATCAAACCTATCGTACCTGCTTCACTTCTCGATGAGAACACAAAGTACTTCATCAATCCTACAGGTCGTTTTGTTATCGGTGGTCCTGTTGGTGACTCAGGTTTAACTGGCAGAAAGATTATCGTTGATACATACGGCGGATATTCACGTCACGGTGGCGGTGCTTTCTCAGGTAAAGACCCGACAAAGGTTGACAGAAGCGCTGCTTATTTTGCTCGTTATATCGCGAAGAATATCGTAGCAGCAAAGCTTGCTAAAAAATGTGAAGTACAGCTTGCTTACGCTATCGGTGTAGCTGCTCCTGTATCTGTTATGGTCGAGACTTTCGGCACATCAAGCTACAGTGATGATGTTCTCGCTGACGCAGTTAAGAAGGTTTTCGATTGCCGTCCGAAGGCTATCATCCGTGAACTCAAGCTCACAACTACTAAGTACTACGATTTAGCAGCATACGGTCACATGGGCAGAGAAGAGCTCAAAGTAAGATGGGAAGACACTGATAAAGTTGATGCTCTTTTAGAAGCTCTTAAATAAAAAATGATTAGCGCCTCCAAGAATTTTGGAGGCGTTTTTTTGTATCACCAAACTTTAATTTCGAAATAATATGTACTAAGAATAAAAATCTTAAAACGGACAAAACTACTAGTACAATATTTATTCGGAGTGAAAAAGCGTGAACATTAAGCGAGGAGATATATTTTACGCAGATTTAAGCCCTGTTGTAGGGTCAGAACAAGGCGGTGTGCGACCTGTGCTTATCGTACAGAATGATGTCGGCAACCGTTTTTCACCGACAGTTATAGCTGCGGCTATTACTAGTCAACAGACAAAAGCAAAACTTCCTACACACATAGAGCTAGGTGCACAGACAAGTGGGCTGAGTAAAGACAGCGTAGTACTGCTCGAACAGGTGCGTACAATCGATAAAAAAAGGCTGAAAGAGAAGATGGGCTCTGTTGACGATAATTCTATGAAAGAAATAAATAATGCAATTTCGGTATCGTTCGGTCTTGTTACATAGGTAACAGCAGAACAATATAAAAAGCCTTCCTACAGGAAAACCTATAGGGAGGTTTTGTTTATACATAACTTCTGTCGATTGTCAGCACCACGAAGTGGTCAGGAAAATTTTCACTTACGAGATTCTGTACTTTTTCTTTGATTTCTTCATCACTTAATTTACATTCAAACGGAACGACAATATCGAAGATAAGATTTGTATGTGTAGTGCCCGGTACTCGTCTGAAATCGTGGATATTTGCGTCTTTGTGGATTTCAGTTACGAGCTGTGCGACTTTTTGTTTTGTTTCTTTTGTTTCTTCGTTGTGGATGTCGATAGGGTCCATATGGATGGTAGCTTCGACCGAAAGCTGTTCAAATAAATCTCTTTCGATAGTGTCTATAACATCGTGGATTTCGTAGATATCTTCAGTGCCATCAACCTCGGCGTGCAGAGAAATCAGCTGTCTGCCAGGACCGTAATCGTGTACGACCATATCGTGAATACCGTAGACCTTATCGTATGAGAGAACAATTGAATGAACCTTTTCAACAAGCTCTTCGTCAGGCTTTGTACCTAAAAGCGGAGCTAAAGTTTCTTTTGCGCTTGTAATACCTGCGTAGAGAATGAAAAGTGACACTAAAATACCACAGTAGCCGTCGATGTTAAGACCTGTGAATCTTGAAACAATCATTGAAATAAGAACAACTAAGGTTGCTACCGAGTCGGTGAGCGAGTCCATAGCTGTTGCTTTCATTCCTGCGGAATTTATTTTCTTACCGATAGATCGGTTGTAGCAGAACATATATACCTTAACGGCAATGGAAATTCCTAGAATAATCATCGCGAGTGAGCTCGATTCAACGTCTTCTGGATTGATAATCTTCTCGACGGATGTTGTGAACAGTTCAACCGCAACAACGATGATAGCGATAGAAATGCCAAGACCTGAGAGATACTCGATTCTTCCGTGACCGAACGGATGCTTCGTGTTAGGTTTCATACCTGCGAATTTAAAACCAATGAGCGAGATGAGGGATGAACCTGCGTCGGAGAGGTTGTTAAATGCGTCTGCGGTAATTGCGATTGAGTTGCTGATTAGTCCCGCAAAGTACTTGATACCGAATAAAAGGATGTTTAAGAAAATTCCGACTGCACTACACAGCACGCCTGTTTTACGGCGGATTTGTGCTTCGTCATCTCCTTTGATGAAAAGTTTTCTGAGTATTGTAATCATAATAAACCTACCAAAATATAGAAATCCTCGTGATTATAACACAAAAGCCTCCTTAAGTAAAGGAGGCTTTTTATATGTTTATTTTTTATAAGGTGTGTTATAGATAGGTAATTTTGTACGTAAAATCTTGTCGCGATTATAGTACGCAAGAGCCACAGCAGGTGGGGTAGGGATGGAGCAAATTTCTCCGATACCTTTTGCACCACAAGCCAGCGTTTTGTCAGGCTTTTCGATAATAATCGCTTTAACATCAGGAGTTTTGGTTGCTCTGAAAAGCCCTAAAGTGCCGAGTTTTGCTTTCGGTTTGCCGTTTTCAAGCGGGAAGTCCTCAGTTAACGCATAACCTAAACTCATCACAACACCGCCCTCAATCTGACCTTCGACAGCTTTCGGGTTTACCGCTGTACCTACGTCGTGAGCAGCTACTACTTCTTTTATGTTGTTGTTTTCGTCGAGTATGACAACGTGTGTAGCGTAGCCGTACGCGATGTGGCTTACAGGATTCTCTTTGTCAGAGCCGATTTTGTCTGTGATACCTGTGTATTCTCCGAGGTACTCTTTTCCTTCAAGTGCCTCCAGCGAGCCGTATTTTTCCAAATCTGCTTTCAGCATTTTAGCTGCTCTTACTGCTGCTTCTCCTGTGAAGAGTGTCTGTCGAGATGCGGTTGTGTTGCCTGAATTTGGAGCAGTAAGTGTGTCAGGAGTAACGTACTCGATTTTTTCAATCGGGAGAGAGGTAGTTTCTTTTATCATCTGCACTTGTACAGTGCCCATACCCTGACCGATACACGCGGCACTAGAGTGAACATATACCATACCGTTTTTAACTTCCAGCCTGCATCTTCCTGTGTCAGGGATTCCGACACCGAGACCGCTGTTTTTGATAGCACATGCGATACCGCAATCAGGGTTTTTATCGTATATATCACGCACTGCGTCGAGTGTCTCTATAAGTGCTGTGCTGTTGTCAGCAATCTGACCGTTAGGTAAAACGTCTCCAGGTTTTATAGCATTTCTGTAGCGGATTTCAAACGGAGATATACCTATCATTTCGGCGAGCTGATTTAAGTTTTGTTCTGTCGCAAAACAGCTCTGTGTTACACCAAAACCGCGGAATGCTCCTGCTGGAGGGTTGTTTGTATACACTGCCTGACCTAAAATGTCGATTACCTGATAGTTGTACGGACCTGCGGCGTGAGTGCAAGCTCGTTGGAGCACAGGACCACCAAGCGATGCGTACGCACCTGTGTCAGAAATAATGAACGCTTTCATTGCGGTAAGACGTCCGTTTTCGTCACACGCTGTTGTGAATTCCATCTCCATCGCGTGGCGCTTAGGATGAACGAGTAAGCTCTCGTCACGAGTGAGTTTCACTTTAACAGCACATCCGGTTTTTAAAGCCAGAATAGCAACGTGATGCTGTACACTCATATCTTCTTTACCGCCGAAACCACCGCCAACCATCATAGCGGTTACTCTGACTTTTTCTATAGGTAAACCCATTGCTTCGGCACATTCTTTTTGTGTCTGATAGATACCCTGGTCACCGCTGTAGATGTGAACTCCTCCGTCTTCAGGCACGGCTACAGCGCACTCAGGCTCCATAAATGCGTGGTCGGTAAACGGCACGCTGTAGTGGGTTGTTACCTTGTATTTGCTTTCACGTATAACTTTGTCTGCATCGCCACGAACAAGATGTTCGGTAGATAAAATATTACCGTCTTCGTGCACTAGTGGTGCGCTTTCTTTAAGTGCATCCTGTGGCGAAAATACCGCAGGGAGTTCTTCGTACTGAACTTTAATTGCGTTCTTTGCTTTTTGTAAAGCATCCTGCGTTTTTGCGGCAATTAAAGCTATAGCGTCGCCTAAGTAATGTGTGATGTTACCTTCTTTTATGAGTACATCCCAGTCTTTCTTTAGGTGACCGATTTTCTCTTTTCCGTCTAAATCTTTTGCGGTGATAACACACACAACACCGTCGATTTTTTTAGCCTCTTCGGTGTTTATCGAAACCACTCTGGCGCGTGGATATTTGCTCCTCAGCGCTGAGCCGTACAGCATATCGTTGAAGTACAAATCATCAGCGTAGAGCGCTTCACCTATAGTTTTTTTGTGAGCGTCGACTCTGTGCATACTTTCGCCCAGAAGTCCCGTGAAATCTGTTTTTGGAACTTCTTTGTTTTCTCTGAAAATTGACGCCGCGAGTATAACAGCGTCGATTATCTTTTTGTATCCTGTGCAACGGCAGATGTTCGAGTTTATAGCTTTTTTTACGTCGTCACGGGTAGGGGATGGATTCTTGTCAATTAGAGCTTTCGCACACAACACCATACCTGGTATACAAAAACCGCACTGAACAGCACCCGCGTGCGAAAACGCATACGAGTAAACCTGTTTTTCACGTTCGCTGAGACCTTCGGTTGTTAAGATGTTCTTTTGGTCGAATTTCTCTACAGAGAACATACACGCTCTTTGGGCTTTTCCGTCAACTATAACCGTGCATGTACCGCACGCACCTTGAGAGCAACCGTCTTTGACAGAAGTGAGCTTAAGGTTGTCACGCAAAAACCTCATCAAAGTGATATTTTCAGTCACGTGATATATTCTATTGTTGACTGTGATTACTGCCATTTTCTACCTCATAAAATTATGTTATTCAGGTCGTCTTTTGTGTCAATATCAAAAAGCTCTTTTTCGTTTTCAATATTATAAAGCTTGAATTTGTCTTCGTTGTTTTTGATTACAAGACTTCCGCCTATATCGCCCGTAAGTGATAGAAGCTCGTCATAAAAAACTTTCGGGAAAACACACGGATTTCCTCGTCTGCCGTGGTGTCCGAGTGCGCAGATAAAGTTGTCGTTTTCTCTGAAAAACTCTATTAATCCTGCGACGCTTTTTCCACTCAAGAGTGGTTGGTCGCTTACGATAAAAATAATTGCGTCACAATCTGTTAACTCGTTTATACCAAGCTTTATAGTGTAGCTCAGTCCCCACTCAGGATGAGAGTTTTTTATCGTTTTATAACCGAAGTTGTGAGCTTTTTCCATCACGTCGTCGTACTGTGTCACGACTACTGTTTTGCAAACATCAAGCCCATAAATCAAGTTTAGTGCTTTGTCTATTAAACTTTCGCTATTTATTTCAGCGTACAGCTTGTTTTCTTTGTAGCGAGATGAGTTTCCCGCAGCCATCAGTACGCATCCGATTTTTTGTTTCATAAAAACACTTCCATACCTTATTTATTTTATCAAAGTAAGCCTTTAGTTGTCAACAAAGTAAAGGCTGTTTTACTGCGAAAAGCTCCAGTTTTTTACAAAAAATATATAAAAAAACACTTTAAAAATCGCGCTTATTATGTTATAATGACCATATAGTATAAGGAATAGTATACGTTATTGGAGGCGAGTTATATGGTAGTTGGCAAGAGTATCCCAAGAGTTGATGCGTACGACAAAGTTACTGGTCGCACAAAATACACAGACGATTTGTGTGATAAGAGCGCTTATGTCGCTAAAATACTGCATTCTACTATATCTCACGGTAAGGTTTTATCAATAGATACGAGCGAAGCTGAGAAAATAGACGGTGTTGTGAAAATCGTTACCTGTTTTGATGTGCCACAGATTTACTTTCCGACAGCAGGACATCCATGGTCAACTGATGAGTCTCATCAGGACGTTGCTGACAGACTTCTGCTTACGAGTGAAGTGCGTTTTTGTGGAGATGATGTCGCTGCGGTTGTCGCTGAAAACGAGGTCGCTGCTGCTCAGGCTTTAAGAGCGATTAAAGTCGAGTACGAGGAATACCCTTTTGTGCTCGATGTTCAGGAAGCGATGAAAGATGACGCACCGCTTATTCATAAAAACTACCCTAACAACATCTTAAATCACACAAGTCAGAGTGTCGGCGATTATGAGCAGGCGATTAAAGAAGAGGGACTTATTAAGTTCGATAACTGGTACGATACACCAACTGTACAGCACTGCCATATTGAAAACCATATCTGCTTTGCTAGTATGGAAAACGGCAGAATCACCGTCGTTACATCGACACAGATTCCGCATATAGTGCGTCGTGTCGTTGGTCAGGCTCTCGGTATAGATTGGGGTAAAATCCGCGTAGTTAAACCATACATCGGAGGCGGATTTGGTAATAAACAGGACGTTCTTTACGAACCGCTTTGTGCTTACCTTTGCACAGTATGTGGCGGTCATTTGGTGAAACTTGACTCTTCGCGTGAAGAGACTTTTGTGACACAGCGAGTTCGTCACGCTATCAGAAGTCATATCATCACATACTTAAGACCTGACGGAACCTTTGTAGCTCGAAAACTTGAGCTTTTCTCAAATCAGGGCGCTTACGCTTCACACGGACACTCTATTGCCGCAAAAGGTATGGGCTGTTTTAAACAGCTTTATCCGTGCCCGAATGTCGAGGCTGAGTGCTACACTGTGTTTACTAATAGACCTGTTGCTGGTGCGATGCGTGGCTATGGTATACCTCAGGCGATGTTCGCTGTGGAGAGCCAGATTGATGATATTGCTAAGGGTCTTAATATGACACCGCTTGAAATCAGAAAAAAGAACCTTATGCCTGTAGGATACACAGACGCTTTCTCTAAAAACGTCAATTACTTTGATTCATTTAATCAGTGTATAGAAAAAGGCAAGGCATATATTGATTATGATAGAAAACTCAAAGAGTACAAGAGCGATAAAGGAGACATCAGACGAGGAGTCGGTATGGCTGTTTTCTGGTATAACACCGCTGTGTGGCCGATAAGCTTAGAGTCCAGCTCTTCACGAATGGTACTAAATCAGGACGGCTCAGTATCTCTTCAGCTTGGTGAAACGGAAATCGGTCAGGGTGCTGATACAGCCTTTGCACAGATGGCGGCTGATTCTATCGGTCTTACTGTAGATAAAATTAACGTGATTTCCTGTCAGGATACTGACATTACACCTTTTGGTACAGGTGCGTACGCATCGCGTCAAACTTACGTCGGTGGTTTATCTATCAGCAAAACTGGTGCCATTCTTAAAGAAAGAATCTTAAATTACGCACACAAACTCACAGAAATTGAAGTTTCAGACCTTGATATAGTTGATAACAATATCGTCAAAAAAGCTGATAATACTGTTGTTATGAGTGTTTCACAGCTTGCGCTTACTGCACTTTACAGCTTAACTGACAGCGAACATATAATCTCTGAGAGTACATATCAGATTAAGAGTAACGCGTACTCTTTTGGTTGCTGCTTTGCTGATATTGAGGTTGATATCCGTGCGTGCAAGATAAAGATTCTTGACATAGTTAATGTTCACGATTGCGGTACGCTTATTAACCCACAGCTTGCTGAAGCTCAGGTACACGGCGGTATGTCGATGGGTATCGGCTATGCACTTTCTGAGCAGGAGCTGTTTGACCCTAGATCAGGCAGAACACTTAATAATAACTTGCTTGATTATAAGCTTTCTACTTTTATGGACCATCCGCATCTTGAAGCACAGTTTGTAGAAAACGCAGAGCCGACGAGCGCGTTTGGTACAAAAGCTTTGGGAGAGCCACCTGCTTGTCCTGTTGCTCCTGCGATTCGAAACGCTGTGCTTAACGCAACAGGTGTTTCGATTAACACAATCCCACTTACACCACACGTGCTTTTTGATGAGTTTACTAAGCACGGACTTATTTAAGGAGGCGAG
>JAFOED010000080.1 GCA_017380355.1 Ruminococcus sp.
AATTTGACAACATTTTTATTATTGATAATAAAAAATATCCCCACCGAAAATTATATTCGGCAGGGAGTGATTTTTATTCAGTTTTTCGAGAAGATACAGCCACAGTAATTCTGTCTGTAGAGGTTGTATTCGTGCGATAATTCAATCGAGCGTTTGTAGCCGTTTTTCTTCTTGAAATCGCTCGGAAGATACTGAGATTTTACGTTCTTTTTTACGCTCTCTCCTATACTATTTATAATAGAGGCATTTTTCAGCGGACTAATCGTAAGTGTCGTAGCGAAATAATCGCACCCGTATTCGTCTGCTAAATAAGCGGTAGTTTTCAATCGCTCGTTAAAGCAAACAGCACACCTCGCACCGCCCTCACGCTCTTCTTCGAGTCCTTTCACTCTGAAGAGAAATTCCTGTGGAGTGTAATCTACAGGAACGATAGTCACCTTGCTTTTGAGTGGCATCTCGTGTATCAGACGCTCAAGCTCGCTTTTTCGGTACTCGTACTCGTCTTTTTCTGTGATATTCGGATTCACAAAAGCGATGTAAATCTCAAAATGCTCACTCAAGTACTCGAGCACGTAGCTCGCACAACACGCACAGCACGCATGGAGCATAAGTTTCGGCACAACCGAGTTTTTTCTGTTTTCTTCAATCAGAGCATCAAGCTCTTTGCTGTAATTTCTCTTGTTCATACTAAACCTTTGATAATATCAAGAAGCTCTGTGCTGTCGTGTGCTATAAAATCCGCACCAGCGTCTACAAGCTCTTTTTTTCCTCGAAAACCCCACGCAACTCCGCAGACCTTCACACAAGCTTCGTGAGCAGTGAACACATCGACATCGCTGTCGCCTACGTACAGAGTTTCTTCTGTTGTAACTTTGAGCTTGTCCATAATTGCAAGCAGTGCCTGTGGACTAGGTTTTCGCTCGTACTCAGGCATATTGCCGATAACAACCTCAAAATTATGGTGTGGGTATAGCTTTTCTATAATCTGTGGCACAAACTCGTGTGGCTTATTCGAATGGACAGCAGTTTTTACACCCTCTTTTTCAAGCTCAGCGAGCAAATCCGCCATTTTGTCATAAGCGGTAGTGTAATCGCACAGATGCTGTGGGTAGTAGCTGTCAAAAAACGATTTTGCTTTTTTGCATAGCTGCTCATCCTCACCTTTTTCTACTAGCGCCTGCTTAATCAGCACATTTACACCGTTTCCAACAAAAATTCGGTAACTGTCGATAGGGTGAGTAGGAGCACCAACACTTTCAAGCGACTCGTTCACAGCGTGTGCAAGGTCACTTAAAGTATCTGCAAGTGTACCGTCTAAATCAAACACAACCAGTTTATACATTTTATTCTTCCTCTTGTTCGTCTTCACATTCATTAACGAGCCTCTCAAGCTCTGATATATCCTCGTCGGTCATATTTCCGATATTTTCTTCAATATCTCTGTCGATTTCATCTTTCAGCTCGCTATCTGACAGAATTTCTTCAGTTAAGCTTTCCTCGTTTTCAACTTTTTTCTTTTTAAGAAATTTAAGATAAAATACTGCTACAGCGAGAGCAACAACCGAAATAGAAACGATACAGAAAAGAACAACTCTGCCGGCATTCGGAATTTTACCTTTGTATGAAACAACGCCCTTGCCCTGTGGCACAAAAATGCAAAGCAAAGTGTCATCGCCCTTGCGTTTTAAGGTTTCGCCACCCTCGAGAGACAGGCTCTTTATTTTCTCGTTGCTATCTGACGTTACTGTATAGGTAATCGGCTTTTGAGCATTCTCAGAATTTAGCATGTACGAAAAGTCGATGTAATCGGTCATTCGGCTTTTCTTTGAAAGCGAAAGTGCAGGCTGTTTGAGCTTATACGTCATAAAGTTGCCACTGCCGAAAAGCTTGACGTACTGGTCAGTAATTTCTGACGAAGTACCACTACATGTAACTTTACAGAAAAGATATTCGTCGTTCTCGCCAGTCTCAACCATAGCGCCTTTGTTTCTGAAATACTCCTGAGCAAAAAGCATAGCGTCCATACCGTCTGCTTTTTCATACAAGAAATCAATTGTTTTTGTGAAGCTATCGTTATCATTCACCTTAAGTTTCATATCGATACCTTCGATATCATACTGGATACCGTCAGGAATACGGATATTGAACATATCAGACTCAGTAGTCAGCGTGTAAACGCCTTCGCTCCACGCACCAACCTTCTCCCAGCTACCGTTTGTGAGCATCATGCCATCGCCGTGGGTGGTTTTCGTCGGAAGTGCGTAAATATAAGTAAGCTCTACAGGGTCACCTTTCTTGTTAACAAAAGAGAAAGTGTTAAAGCTCTCTTCAAACGCAAGAGACTCAGACAGCGGAGACTCAACATCACCGAAATGACCGTAACCAATATGGTGGAAGTCATTCTCAAGTAGTCTGACAGTACCTTCGCCTAAGTTCTCAACGCCTTTTAATATAACCTTGTACTCCCAGTTAGCACCTTTGTTTGTCCAGTCAGCGTACTGAGCGTTGCTTGGAGTTATAGATGCAAAATAAGGTTCAATCGAACCCGCTAACTTCTCGTAAGTTTTATTAGGAACAATATAAGTGACAGTTCTGTCAAAAGTTTCGTTCTTCAGGTTTGCTGTCTCAATAGTAATCGACTCAACAGCCTCTCCCTCACGCTCGTCTATATCAACAGTTGACTTAGTGTTGAATACAGTGCCATTAATGCTAACAGTATTAACGCTATAATCAAAGCCGATATTCTTTGTATTGTTGTTTTCAAGCGACAGTTCAGTTATCCATGAAATGATATCAGCAACGTCGAAGTCTTCTTTCATTCGCGTACCCGTGCACATTACGGTTTCTATCTGACGCATATCAGACTGAACCTGTCTGCCGACAAGCTCAGACATCTTCTTGACATAGTCATCCTTTGACTCGAAAACAATATCTAAAACGAAGCTGTAGCCATCGTGCTCAACTCCAAAATATTCAAATCTCGAAGCCTTTCCCTTAGGAAGAGGATTATTCTCTTTTAAAATCTTAGTCAACTCGTCAACATCAGCACTAAGCGGATAAGTAACCGTTATTTTACGATGACCGACATAGTTAGAGTCAATCTCCATAATCGACTCGACCGTTGCGTTGCTATCCCCACAAGCACACAGTAGTAGTACAGGCACCATCACAAGCACGCAAAGTAACAGTGAAATCGTTTTCCTCATATTACACCTCAAAAAAGTATTCCGCATCAGATGCCCTTACCCTCGTCTATCAGCACAGCTCTACACGGAGCAGCCTCGGCATCACTAAGTTTAATCGGAAATGCACACAAAGTGTACACGCCGTCTTTCACACCCTCTAAAAACAGGTTTTCGAGCACGATAACACCCGCACGAGCAAGCTCGAGATGAGTGCGCATATTATCAAACTCAGCTGCAATGCTCTCAGCATCAGTGCCGATAAGCACTAGCCCACTTTCAGCGATAACCTGTGCCGCACTTGAAGTAAGATAAGCCTGTCCTTTAGAGTGCAGGATAAGTCGCTTTTTACAGTGTGGCAAAAGCTCTTCCATATCTTCACCCGTGAGAACTCCATCAATACTCACAACCGTGCATTTTCCGTAAAAATGTGACAGACGCAACTGACCTATAGTCGCTGAGTCTTCATCATAGTGTTTCGGAGCATCAATATGAGTAGCGTTATGTGTACACATAGTAAGCTGTGAAATATTGCACTCATCACCATTTTCAATACTGCAAAGAGCAGAAAGCTGAGGCTGTGGATCACCTTCAAACGGCTTTGTACTCATAATATCCCTTGAAATATCGTAAAAAATCATATTGTACCCCCTTTATAAACTTTATTATAGCATAAAATGTGTAAAAAAAAAGAATAGTTTGTGAATTTTCGCAAGATATTGTGTTTTTATGTAGCAAAACAAAAGGGACAGGTGCGAACACCTGTCCCAAAAAGTTATCTATTCAGATTATTATTAACTGTTATCAGATAGTGCTAGCGTCAGCGTACCACTTGCCAGTAGCAAGGTCGAAGTACTGACCAGCTGTGAACTTGAGGTCAGCTGTCTGTGAGCCGCTGCCGTTGTTGAAGATACAGTTAGTGTGGTTCTGTACAGAATTGAATGAGTAGATATCATAACCCTTAGATGACTTCTCGCCTGTCTTTGTCATTTTTGCGCCAGGCCATGAAGCACCGTTTGGACCCCAAACGTAGCAGTTAACTGTAGACCATTTCTTTGAGTTTACGCAGTAAACTGTATAACCTGTTACAGTTGCAGCTGGAATGTCAGAAAGCTTAGCGTACCACTTGCCTGTAGCATAGTCGAAGTACTGACCAGCCTGGAACTTAAGGTCTGATGTCTGTGAGCTGCCATCGTTGAAGATGATATTAGCATAGTTTGTTTTGAATGTGATTGTGTAAACGTCAGCACCGTTAGGAGCCTTGTCTGCAGTCTTAGTCATTGCCTGACCTGGCCATGCAGCGTTTGCAGGATCCCAAGCATAAGCGTTAACCTTTGACCACTTGCCAGAGTTTACGAAGTAAGCAACATAAGTTGGAGCCTCTGTTGGCTTCTCTGTTGGAGCTTCACTTGACTCTTCCTCAGATGATGGTTCTTCTGATGAAGGAGCTTCACTTGATTCTTCCTCAGATGATGGTTCCTCACTTGAAGGAGCTTCTGTTGGCTTTTCTGTTGGGTCTACAGTTTTTGGCTGTACTGTAAAGAAGTTGTATGACCAATCTGCGTTACCTTCTGGTCTGAAGTAGATTGTGCCAGGGCCAACCTTATTTGAAGTAGCGCCGATCATGTAGTTGTCGCCGCCGTCGTTAAACCACTTGTCGAACTTCTCACCGTCAAAGTG
>JAFOED010000081.1 GCA_017380355.1 Ruminococcus sp.
AGTTTTCACGCTCACAGGCGTTTGTGAAACTGAAGATTAAGAGGTGCTATGATGAATATAAATGAGATTAAATCAGACCTTTTGTCTGAAAAATATTATAAAGTTAAACATAAGAGCGGTCTCACGATTTATGTGTACCCTATGGTGGGTTACAGCTCGACTTACGCTATTTTCGGCACGAAGTACGGTAGTGTTAATAATACATTCAGGGTTGATAATGGAGATGTTGTAAAAGTTCCTGATGGAATCGCTCATTATCTCGAGCACAAGCTCTTTGAGTCTGAAGATGGCGACGCTTTCTCTCGTTATGCTAAAACAGGTGCTAACGCTAATGCCTATACAAGTTTTGATAAAACCTGTTACCTTTTCTCCTGTACTGACAACTTTGAAGAGAGCTTAGAGATTTTGCTCGACTTTGTACAGTCTCCGTATTTTACAAAGGAAACAGTAGAAAAAGAACAGGGTATCATCGGTCAGGAAATCAAAATGTACGACGATTCACCTGCGTGGAGAGTAATGTTCAATATGCTTATGTGTCTGTACGAAAAGCACCCTGTCAGAATCGATATCGCGGGTACTGTTGAGTCTATCGCACAGATTACGCCAGAGTATCTTTACACTTGTTACAACACTTACTATAATCTCAACAATATGGTTTTGTGTGTTGCTGGTAATACAGATGTCGACACAGTGCTTTCTATTGCTGATAAAATGCTTAAAAACTGTGAGTATCACGAAATAGATAATATCTTTGAAGAAGAGCCTGATACAGTTTCACAGAATTATATAGAACAGAAGCTTCCTGTCGGTATGCCGATGCTCAATCTAGGTTTCAAAGAAACAGCAGGCGAAAAGCGTATCGATGAAAAGACTCTCGGTTATACTGAGATTTTACTTTTCTTACTTGCTTCTTCCACAAGTAAACTCTATCGTAAGCTTATGGACGAAAATCTCATCAATTCAGGTTTCTCTTACGAGTTGATGGAGGGCGAAGGTTTCTGCGTGACGATTTTCTCAGGCGAATCCCACGACCCTGAAAAGGTTTCGCAGATTATCAAAGACTATATCAGAGAACTTAAAGAAAACGGTATAGATGAGGAAGAGTTCCAGATTGCAAAGCGTGCGACCTATGGTGACGCTATCGCTTCTCTTAACTCCAACGATCACATAGCGAACATCATCGCTGACTTTGATTTTTCTGATAGAGAATTATACACTTATATCGACGCTATCGCTAACGCGACTTTAGAAGACATAACAGAAAGACTTTCACAGATGATGGACGAAGAAAAGTCCGTGCTTTCTGTTATCAAGAGCGAGTAAGGAGGACACTATGTTTCACGTATCTTTTCCGGGACTCGGACTCGATTTTAATATAAACCGTGTGGCGTTCACTATCGGCGGTATCGAGATTTACTGGTACGCTTTGTGTATTGTCTCGGGTGTTTTGCTAGCGCTTTTGTACGCGAAGTTTAACGCTAAACGCTTTGATGTAGACAATGACAAGCTTTTGAATTGTTTCATCGTTGGTGTTATCACCGCGATTTTAGGTGCACGGCTTTATTACGTTGTATTTAAGTGGGATTACTTTATGAGTGACCCTGCACGTATCTTTAACATCCGCGATGGCGGACTTGCGATTTACGGCGGTATTATCGGTGCGCTTTTAGGCGGTCTTATCACAGCGAAAGTACAGAAAATGCGACTATTAGGACTTTTAGACCTGACTATGATTGGCTTTTTAATCGGTCAGTCAGTTGGTCGATGGGGCAATTTTATGAATCAGGAAGCGTTCGGTGTCGAGACCGATTCGCTTTTTCGAATGGTCAGCGAGGGGACAGGCTCGGTTGCTGTTCATCCGTGCTTTTTGTATGAGTCTGTGTGGTGTGCGCTCGGTGTGCTGTTCTTACATATTTTCAGTAAGAAGTGGCAGAAATACTACGGACAGGTAGCGTTTTTATATATGATTTGGTACGGTGCTGAACGCGCTGTTGTTGAAGGACTTCGTACTGATAGTCTTTACTTGCCGTTTAATATCGGTTCGTATCAGCCGAGAGTGTCACAGCTTGTGTCTTTAGCACTTGTAATCACAGGCATCGTACTTCTGATTGTTTTCAGAAAACGCGATGATCATATAAGAGATAAAAAAGAAGTAATTATCGATAAAAATGAGGATAAACCACAGGAGGCAGAAAATGTATAAGATTATTGATGGTAAGCTCGTATCACAGAGCGTAAAAGATGATGTAAAAGCTCAGGTAGCTGCACTTAAAGAACAGGGAGTAGAGGTTACTCTCGCAGTTATTATCGTAGGCGATGACCCTGCATCACGCGTTTATGTAAATAATAAGAAAAAAGCTTGCGAATACGTAGGTTTTAAGAGTCTTGAGTACGCACTCCCTGCAGAGACTACTCAGGAAGAGCTTATGGCGCTTGTTGACGAGCTTAACAATAGAGCTGATGTAAACGGCATTTTATGTCAGTTACCACTTCCGAAGCACTTAGACGAAAAAGCTGTTATAGAGGCTATTTCACCGCTTAAGGACGTTGACGCTTTCCACGCTGTAAACGTTGGTAAAATTATGATTGGTGACTACGATTTCCTGCCTTGCACTCCTGCAGGTGTTATGGAGATGCTCTCATATTATGATATCGACGTAACAGGCAAGAACTGTGTTGTTATCGGTCGCAGTAATATCGTAGGTAAGCCAATGGCTATGCTCTTACTTCACAAAAACGGTACAGTTACAATCACACACAGCCGTACTGTAGATTTAAAGAACGTTACTAACAAAGCAGACATCTTAGTAGCTGCTATCGGTAAAGCTAAGTTTGTAGGCGAAGATATGGTCAAAGACGGAGCTGTTGTTATCGACGTCGGTATGAACAGAGACGAAAACGGCAAGCTCTGTGGTGACGTTGACTTTGATACAGTAGCGCCTAAGTGTTCATACATCACTCCGGTACCTGGCGGTGTAGGTCCTATGACCATCGCAGTGCTTATGAAGAACACTTTAAAAGCCTGCAAAATCCAGAATAATCTGTAATTGAGTGTAGGGGACAGCACTTTTGTAAATAGAGTGCGAGCTACCTCATATATCTATAATAAAAAAGTTAAAATACTTGTTGACAACAAATTTGCGTTGTGATATAGTATATAAGCCGCATATTGTGGGTCACAAGCGAGTTTACTCCACCCATCATAGCGAGTCTATTAAAAAGGAATGAATTAAATGTACGCAGTTATTGAAACAGGCGGTAAGCAGTACAAGGTTGAAAACGGCGACGTTATCTACGTTGAGAAGCTTGCAGCTGAGGACAATGCTTCAGTTGACTTCAAGGTAGTTGCTCTGTCAACAGAAGACGGTCTCAAGGTTGGTGCTCCATACGTTGAGGGCGCAACAGTAACAGGTGAGGTTGTTAAGAGCGGTAAGGGCAAGAAGATTATCGTTGCTACTTACAAGCCAAAGAAGGGCGAGAAGAGAAAGCTCGGTCACAGACAGCCATACACTAAGGTTGAGATTAAGTCAATCGTTGGCTAATTATGATTAAAGTCGAATTTTTCGGTACACCTGTAAACGGGTTTTCTATCAGCGGTCATGCAGGATACGCGGATGAGGGATCAGACATCGTTTGTGCAGCAGTATCAAGCGCTGCATATATGACGGCAAATACCGTAACCGATGTTTTAGAAGTCACTCCAGCTACTCTTTCTGTAGATGATGGCGATATGTACCTTAAACTCGATAAAGTCGATGCACATAAATGCTCTGATGTTATGAAGGGCTTCGTGCTTCACATGCTCTCTTTAGAAGAGCAGTACAAACAGTACATTACAGTAACTATTTCGGAGGTGTAAGTTATGCTTAAAATAAACATTCAGTTATTCGCTCATAAAAAAGGTATGGGTTCTACAAAGAACGGTCGTGACAGTGAGTCTAAGCGCCTTGGCGTTAAGCGTGCTGACGGTCAGTTCGTACTTGCTGGCAACATCTTAGTTAAGCAGAGAGGTACTCACATCCACCCAGGCAACAACGTTGGCCGTGGCTCTGATGATTCACTTTTCGCTAAGATCGACGGCGTTGTTCGTTTCGAGCGTGTTGGCAAAGACAGAAAGCGCGCTAGCGTTTACCCTGTAGAGCAGTAATTTTTTAGGGCGGATTCTTAATCCGCCCTTGTTTTTTATTTTAATTGGTTAATACTATGGAAAATAACGAACGAGATTTTATGAAAAATCGTCCTGGTGCTGAGAAAGCTAATCAGGCGAAGGACGTATATGGCCCGATGAAAAAGACGTCTGTTAACATCATCACTATTTTGCTTTCTATTGTGCTTTTGCTGTGCATAGTTTCTAACTTTGTAAACGGCAGAATCCTGTGGGGCTGTATTTTTGTTTTATTACTTTTACTTCTTTTACTCAGCCGTTTTGTTGCGTATAAAACCGAAAAAGCTAACTCTAAACCTGAAGTAAAAGACCATCCCGATGCAATTTTTAAAGACCACGAATAATAGAGGTATACTATGTTTGTTGATATTGCGAAAATTACTATAAAAGCAGGTGACGGTGGCGATGGCGCCGTTTCCTTTCACAGAGAAAAATACGTTGCTTCAGGCGGTCCCGATGGTGGTGACGGCGGTAAAGGCGGCGATGTTATATTTGTAGCTGATTCTAACCTTTCAACATTGGTTGACTTCCGCTACAAGCGTAAATACGAAGCTAATAAGGGTAATAACGGTTCTTCCGGTCGTCGATTCGGTCGTAAAGCCGAGGATTTAATTATTCGTGTTCCTGTCGGCACAATTGTTAAAGAAACCGAAACAGGACGTATTATGGCTGATTTATCTACTGATGAACCTGTTGTTGTTGCTCGTGGTGGCAAAGGCGGTTGGGGTAATACTCACTTTGCTACTCCTACTCGTCAGACTCCGCGTTTTTCTAAACCTGGTATGCCGGGCGAGCAGTTCGATGTCACTTTAGAGCTCAAGCTTTTAGCTGATGTCGGCCTGGTCGGTTTCCCGAATGTCGGCAAATCGACTCTTATCTCCGTTGTTTCAGCAGCAAAGCCACAGATTGCGAATTACCACTTCACAACAATTACTCCTACTTTAGGTGTAGTGTCGATGGGTGAAGGCAACTCTTTTGTAATGGCTGATATCCCTGGTATTATCGAGGGTGCGTGGCAGGGTGCAGGTTTAGGTCACCAGTTCTTACGCCACGTTGAACGTTGCCGACTTTTGGTTCACGTTGTTGACGTTTCAGGTAGTGAGGGAAGAGACCCTATCAAAGATTTCAACACTATTAACGATGAACTCAAGAAATTTAACGAAGAGTTATCGCAGCGTCCTATGATTGTTGCAGGTAATAAATGTGACCTTGCAACTGATGAGCAGATTGCTGATTTCAAAGAATATGTTGAGTCAAAAGGCTTTAGCTTTTTCCCGATTATGGCAGCTATCCGCTGGGATGTAGACCCACTTCTCAACAAGATTTTAGAAGAGCTTTCGAAGCTTCCGCCAATCACTAGATACGAAGCAGAACCACTCCCTGAAATTGACTATTCAACCGTTAACAGCAAGGAAATCCGCATCAAAGTTTGTGACGGCGTTTACTTTGTTGAGTGCGATTGGCTGCTCAAAGCGCTTCGTACTGTTAACTTTGATGATTACGATGGTCTTACTTTCTTTGAAAACGTACTCCAGTCAAGCGGTGTTTACGAGAAACTCCGTGAAGCAGGTGTACAGGAAGGCGACACTGTTTCTATCTACGATATGGAATTTGAGTTTGTTGAATAAGAGGGCTGTATGAGCAATTTGTTGGATATAAATTCGGATATTCACTCACTTTCTCCGTTGACGCTTGCTTTTGTTGGCGATTCTGTGTACGATTTGCTTGTACGACAGCATCTTGTATCGCTTGCTAACCGACCCGTAAAAGAGCTGAACTCTATGAAAGTCACTCTTGTTAACTGTAAAAGTCAGGCTGATGCTGTAAAAGTTATCATAGACACATTGAGTGAAGACGAGATTGATGTTTATAAACGCGGTAGAAACGTTAAAGTAAACTCCGCGTCAAAGCACTCGTCTATCGCTGATTATCACGCGGCTACGGGATTGGAGGCGCTTTTCGGCTATCTTTACTTGTCGGGCAAAACCGACAGGATAAAAGAGCTGTTTATGCTGATACTTAATAGTAGCGAGGTGTAAAAAGTGAAAAAAGCCTTAAATTTAACTATTGATATACTGATTATGCTTGTCGGTGCGATGCTTTACGCCGCATCCGTCAACGTTTTTACTTCGCCTAATAATATTGCTTTAGGCGGTCTTACTGGTGTGAGCACAATCCTTAACTACCTTTTTTCGCTCCCGATAGGTATTATGATTCTTGTGCTTAATATCCCACTGTTTATCTGGGGAGCTATCGAAAACGGCAGAAAGTTTCTTACTAAAACCATTATTGCTACAGTTTTTGTGTCTGTCGCAATTGACGTTATGGCGGTGTTGCCGTTTGATTTTTACTATGAGGGCGATACTTTCTTAGCTGCTATATTCGGTGGCTTGCTGTCAGGACTTGGACTGGCGCTAATCTTCTTCAGAGGCGGAACAACCGGCGGTACGGATATTATCGCGCGTAATATTCATAAGCACTTTCCGCACATTTCTGTCGGTACGTTAATACTTATCTGTGATGCAGTTATTTTCGTTGCTGCTGCGATTGTGTATAAGCATATCGAAAGTGCGCTGTACGCTGTTATCACTGTTTTTGTCAGCACGAAAGTTATCGACACCGTGATTTACGGATTCTCGGGAGATAATGGTAAGCTTATGTTTATCATTACTGATAAATACGAAGAGCTGTCGCAGGAGATTATATCCCGTATCGGACGAGGTGTTACTTTACTTGATGCTCACGGAGCTTATAGTAACGAAGAAAAACAAGTGCTCTTGTGCGCTGTGCGTCCGTCACAGGTGCATAAAACTAAGACACTTGTGCGCGATATAGACGAAAACGCGTTTGTTGTTGTGACAACAGCCAGTGCGATAAGCGGAAAAGGCTTTCAAAGTATAGAAAATCCTTGACAATTTGAATACTTGTGGTATAATTACTCTGTTATATGTGGAAATCTGCGTATAACAGAGTTTTTTATTATTTTCCTTGCATCGTGAAGACGGTGCCAGATGTCCAGAAGGAGGTGCAACAAATGGCAGTAAAGGCTAACTATGAGACAGTCATGGTTATCTCAATGAAACAGGGTGAGGAAGGTATCCAGGCTCTTATTGAGAAATTCAAGGCTCTCATCGAGAAAAATGCAACACTGCAGAGCGTTGAGGAGTGGGGTAAGCGTAAGCTTGCATATCTCATCAACAAAGAGTCAGAAGGCTACTACGTTCTTATGAACTTTGAGTCAGAGGCTTCTTTCCCTGCAGAGCTCGACCGTATCTACAAGATTACTGACGGTATCATGCGTTCTCTTATCATCAGAAAAGACGACGATGCTGAAGTAAAGGCCGAGGATGCTAAGGAGGAGACTCCAGCCGCTGAAGAAGCAGCAGAATAATTAACGAATAATGACAGTTTCGGCTTTTGCCGAGGATGAAAGGATGACACTTTATGTTGAACAGAGTTATTTTAATGGGTAGACTCGTGTCTGACCCTGAACTTAAGACTACTACAAGCGGTATCAGCGTTACATCATTCCGTATTGCTGTTGACCGCTCTTACGTTAAAGCAGGCGCTGAGCGTCAGGCTGATTTCTTTGACATTGTAGCATGGAGAAACACAGCAGAGTTCGTTTGCCGTAATTTTGGCAAAGGTTCTTTAATCGCTGTTGACGGCCAGCTTCAGTCAAGACAGTATCAGGCAAAGGACGGTAGCAATCGCACAGTTGTTGAGGTTGTTGCTGATAACGTATCTTTCACTGGTGAGCGCAGAGATGCTGCTGCATCATCATACGCACCACGTGACAGTTACTCACAGATTCCACAGGCACCGTCATATTCTAACGGTTCTGTAGATGATTTCCAGGAAATGCCGCTCGACGACGACCTGCCATTCTAATCGAAACGCCATATTCTGTTGCGTTTTGATATTCCTAAATTTTGAAAGGAGTAATCACAATGGCTGATAGACCAAACAACCACAGAAAGCCACGTAGAAAAGTTTGTGGCTTCTGCGTTGATAAAGTTGAGAACATCGACTACAAAGATATCGCTAGACTTCGCCGCTATATGTCAGAGCGTGCAAAGATCTTACCTAGAAGAGTAACAGGCACATGTGCAGCTCACCAGAGAGCTCTCACAGTTGCTATCAAGCGTGCTCGTCACCTTGCTCTTCTCCCATACACTTCAGACTAATTTGTGCGCTGAGCACCGTTTGTGTTCAAGGCATGATATTAAACTGAATATTATGTGTACTTAACGCCGAGGAAATCCTCGGCGTTATTTTTTTGTCTGAAAAACTAAAGATACAACATAATGAATTTAGTGCTGCTTGTATCCTGAAAACGCAGAAAACACCCTTGAAATTTCCAAAAAACATTGTTAAATTTGCAACAATTACACAAAAACACTCCACATTTTTTAAATCAGTTGACAAATATAACAATGGATTTTTCTTCTTTTTACGAAACAACACTTTTTATATTCATAAAAAGAAAAATAACTTCTACTTTATGCACAAAACAAACCCCAAAACGACCTCCAACAAACAACGAAGTGCACAATAAACGAGAGCCTATTTACTTATTTTTCTATTCTATTGACTCGATTTTCAGTATTTGGTATAATGTTAGCGTGAATAATTGTTGGGTAAGTATGCCCTTTTTGCAGTTGTTTACCTAAAAAAGCTATAATTATACCCATTTTATGGCGTATTCTTATCCTCCGAACGCTGGGAGATGCGATAACCTCCCTTGTGTATAGGGAGGGAGGACCGCGAAAAGCGGTTTGGGGCAAGTCATACCGCTCTTCGTTTAAGGTGCACCATATCGTATCAAACGGCTTTTATTTAAACTCCGGAGGTCAGACGGATAAAAAACTGTAAATCTTACTTACTCTTCATATCTCGAAAAATTTAGAACTTATTTCAATATTTCCTAAGGAGGAGATAAAATGAAAACTAATTCAATTTCAAGAAGACTCGTTTCTATGCTTCTTGCTTGCATCATGGTTTTATCTATGATGACAGTTGGCATAGTTGCAACTTCAGCGGCAAACACAGATGTCGCTCAGACTGGTGATACTATTACAGGCGGAATGACTTTTTATTTGAAGCCTGGTCCTGAGTGGGATAATGGTGATGCTCGTTTTGCTGCTTTTTTCTGTAATGGAACTAGCGGAGACACGTGGTATTCTGCACACGGCCCTAATACTGATGGTTGTTATTGGGTAACTGTTAATCCTGGCGAATCTAACGCTAATATTATTTGGGTTCGTATGAAAGGCGCTACTACTGACAACAATTGGAATAATAAGTGGAATCAGACTGCCGACCTTACTTACGATGGTTCTAAGAATCTTTTCACTATCACTGATCCGTGGGCAAAGAAAGCTGGTGGCTCATGGTCTGTTTATACACCACCTACTGTTGACCCTACAGATCCTCCAGAGCCAACAACTCCATGGGTTCCGGATGAAAACTATACTCAGATTGCTTTCCGTGATGACATTACAAGCGTTGATAAAGTAGATACTTCTGACGCTGATATGTATGTTCAGTTCAATGGTGGATCTAAAAAACTGATGACAAAGACTGTTGATGCTATGTCAGGTCACGATATGTGGTATGCTGACATTCCTGCTGATGCAACATCAGTTAAGTTCATCCGTGCTTCTGTTATCGATGGTTCTACATGGAATACATGGTCACCGACACTCTCTAACTGTACAACTGGACTTTACAGAGCTACAAGCTTAGGCGGTGGTGCATGGGGTACAACTGAATCTTACGCTATCCCTAATAAGAAGGATATTAATAACTACTCATTCGGTATATGGGCAGATACAAGAGATAAAGGTGATCTCTACGATCTTGTAATCGCTCGCAAGCTTTCAAAATCGGAGTTTCATTTATACCTTCCATCTAACGCACCACAGAGCATCGCTCTTTACACAAGCTTTGCTGCTCTTAAGATTGGCGACACATTTGTCACTGATGGAACAAAGGTAACTCTTGAGGGCGGAAAATCGTACTCAATGCAGTACAGACAGACTTCCACAGATGCTAATTATCAGCCTGCAACACTTAAAGTGTACAGAACAACTGCTACAGCAACTCTTGTTTTTGAGACAAAGCGTGACCTTTACACAGGTACAGTAGGTAGTTTGTCTGTATCAGGTTACAAAGATGGTATCGAAACAAAGGGTAGCTATTACCTCTATGGCGAAAATGGTACATGGGAGAATGTTCCTGTTATCGACGACAAAACAGGCAAAGAAGTTGATATGTCAGTCCTCAAGAAGATTAAAGGTAGAGGTAACTCTTCTTTCGAAGCTTCTATGAAGATTTATGGTAAGTATGCTTACAACTTTAACCTCGGCGAGAAACTTGACCTCATCGATGGGTCAACAGCGGCAAAGAAATGGTCTCTCCTTGCTAACAACCCTGATGTTTCTATGATGCGTAACACATTTATTTATCAGGTTGCTGACGAGTTAGGGCTTGCATGTTCACCTGAAACACGTCTTACTGACGTTTACAATAATGGTAATTATCTCGGCGCTTACATTCTCACTGAAAAAGTTGAGTATGGTAAGAATACTCTTATGGCTAAGGACTCTAACGGTAATAAGATTAACAACCTCGATGACGGTAACGAAGAAGCTAATATTGAAAAATACGGTTACTATGACGGTAATGGTGACGGCGTCGTTGATGAAAAAGACATCGATGATGAATGCTATGTCTTTGACTTTGATAATCTTGTTTACGCAACAGATTCGATTTCAGTAGGTGGTAAGAATTATTCTTACCAATACACAAAGAGTGACGAAGATGGTCATACTTTCGTTTCACCTAAAAATTACAATACTGAGTACAACTATCTCCTCGAGCATGAGCTCTCAAGCCGTTTCAAGGATGAAGCATCTTGGTTCTTGACTCCAAATGGTCAGCCAGTAGTAGTTAAGTATCCTGAGTTTGCTACAAAGGAAGAAATGAAATGGATTATTACTGAGTACGCTACTATGGAGCAGGCTGTTTACAACAACAACTATGCTACATATTCACAGCTTATCGATGTTGAATCATTCGCTAAGATGTACCTCATTCAGGAGTTAGGTCTTAACCTTGACTCTTGTGCTACTTCATATTATATCCACAATGAGTTCAGAGATGGCAAGAGCATCCTCGTTGCTGGTCCTGTATGGGACTACGACTGGTCATTCGGTTCTTATGGTAATCCGGATATTAAAAAATACGTTTTCAACGGTTCTTCAGTAGTTGATAACTCTACTACTCTAGATAATCCGAAACAGATGTTTGTTAAGAACAAGGCTATAAAGACAGACGCAAACCCAAGTAATGGTGTAACTTGGGCATCAAATTACAACCTCCAGGCTAAGCTTGCACATAATACTTCATTCTGGACAGAGTGTCAGCGAATCTGGACTAATGATTTTGCACCAATTCTTTACAGTTACTTGATAGATGATTACTCTGATGCTACAGATAAGGGCGTTCTTGTTTCTGAATTGTTACCTCAGTTTGAATCTTCTATAAATATGAATAACGCTCGTTGGGGTGCTTTAAATGCTGGTGCTGATGGTTGGGGTACTAAGGTTACAACTGACTACGAGAAGGGCTCAGGTTTAAAAAGTAGTAGCAACTTCAAGATTGGTAACACAGGAACATCAGGTTCAGCTTCTAAGTCTTATGCTAACGCTATTTACTACTTGAATGACTGGCTTGTTGTTCGTCGTAATCACATGAGTGGTACAGGCGGTCTCTACAACGAAGCATTACTCGATCCTGTTAAGCTCAAGAGCGTTACAATGACCGCTACACAGTCAGGTGCTACTGTTAATGTTTCTGTTGAAATTATCGCTACTGATAACGGTGTTGATATTTCTAAAGACAGATTAGTATACGACCTTTACGTTGGTGGTAAGCTCGAAGGTACACACTCTGCATCTGAGTCTGTTGAAGTCACTCTCGAAGAGAACAAGAAGACAGAAATCTACGCTGTAGGTAAAGTACTCGATGAAAACGGCAACGTTGATAAGACTATGGAGTCTAAGAAAGAAAACTTTACATACGTTGTTACTGGTCCTGAGTACAAAGTAGAGAACGTTAAGTTTGAAGGCAAACAGTCTGCTGATGAGTCTACTGTAACAGTAACTCCTGCAGCTACAGTTACATGTGATGGCGAAGCTGTTAAGCCTGCAGATATTAACTACACAGTTTACTTAAATGGCGCACCTTATGTAACTAACACATTCGAGACAGCTTCTGTTGATGTTAAGCTTGTTGAAGGTCAGGTTAACGAAATCTACGTAGTAGTTTCTCCTGTTGCTGATGCTACAAAGAAGGGTACATCAATTACTGAGAAGTACTCATTCAACGTAGTTGCTGAAAAAGTTGCAGTTACTGTTTACTTCAAGTCTTCATCATCAGCTCGTTACATTCCTAGCGTAGTTTACGGTGATCAGACAGTTCCAATGACTGTTTCTGGTAATGCAATCGGTATGAACGCATCACAGACACAGAAGTATTTCTGGTACACAGCTGACATCGAAATTGACATGGATACAGCTACTAAGATTACATTCAAGAACAGCTACTCTATGAGTGCTTCTACAACACTTACTCTTAGCGCTGCTGCTACTTTCTACTATGGTGTCGATAACCTCAACAACGGCTCAAAATTAGAAGACCTCACAAATGCTAGCGAGTACGTAAGAAACTTCACAAAGTCTGCTTCTTACATGACCACAAACGATCCAACTGCTACTGGTGTTGCTACAACATCTATTGATGGTACAATCTACAAGATGGGTGACGCTGACGGTGATAACGATATTTCAGTAATTGACGCAACTATGATTCAGATGGCACTTGCTGAGAAGGTAGAGTTAAGCGATGTCAATAGCGACCTTTCTGACTTCAACCTTGACGGTAACAAGTCGATTACAGACGCAACACTCGTACAGACATATCTCGTACAGTAATTTAACTAAAAAACATAGGGGAGGGCGCTTCGCCCTCCCACGATGAAAAACTCTATTATATATATTATATATGTACACGCGTGCGCACGCGCGCGAGAGTTTGTACTAAAGCCTCTCTTGTGTAAATGGAGGGGGACCACGATTAGTGGTGGAGGGATTGTTAATCCCTAAAACAGACGGCGTCCTTGACGTCCCAAGTGCGAAAGCACAAAAAACGAGGACACTTAAAAGCGTAGGTAAGGTGCACAACGCATTTGTGCTCGTACCGACAAAAACATTTTTGCTGTCTTATGTTTAAATCAGAAACCAAATGGAAAAAACACAAACATATTTTAAAAACAGCAAATTAAAATAAATTTCTCCTTCCTTGAGGAGGAGGGTATGGGCGGTTTACTGCTCACAAAATTTGAAAATTTCGATTCATAACAAAAATTTCAAAAGGAGGAAATCCTATGAAAACAATTTCATCTCGTTTTCTCAAGGCTGCGGTAGCGATGTTACTCATTGTGCTGATGATCTTCGGCTCAACAGTATCCAGCTTCGCCGCTGTCGTTGATAAAGCTGAGACAGGCGGTAACCATTCCGGTGGTTACATCTACTTCATTAAACCAAGTACATGGACTAATGCTGCTTTTATCGTTGGTCACAGTTCTTGGTTCCAGACTTACAAGATGACCCAGCTTTCTGGTAATTTGTATTACTTAAACCTCAGAACTGCTGCTGGTGGTAACTGGGATGGTTGGTCTGGTTGGGGTTTTGTAGATTCCAACTCAACTACAAACGGTGGTACTAACGTAAACACAAAGTATAAATCTTATACTCATTATACTGGTTTACATACTAGTTACGCTTTGAACAATAATAGTACTTATGTTATTGCTGGTGGTTCAAGTAATGGTGCTGCTATTTCACCATCATACCAGTCAGGTGGTTATAGTGCGTTGAACTCAACTACTCAGACTGTATACAGTTATTCAACAACAGCTGGCGGTTCTACTTATACTGCTGACGCTGCTGCAGCTTCTACACTTTCAGTAAAGACTCAGCAGCTTACAGGTAACGGTTCAATTGGCAGAGCTACAACTACATCTAAAACCGATTCTGCTTCTTCTGCTAACAGAAAAGCTGCACAGGGTTCTGCTGTAACTGTTACAGCAGCAGCTGCTGATGGTTATACTTTCAAAGGTTGGTTTAGCTCTGATACTTCAACAACAGCACTTTCAACTGCTACTTCATATACTTACAATGCAGGTACTGGCGACACTTCTGTATATGCTAAGTTCGAAAAGACTCCAAAATACTCCGTAACATACAATGCTAATGGTGGTACTGGTGCTCCTGCTGCTTCTACTAACCTCACTGCTGGTAGTTCACATACTGTTTCTTCAACAGTACCTAAATACACAGGTTACAACTTCAAGAGTTGGAACACAGCTGCCAATGGCTCAGGTGCATCATATACAGCAGGTCAGACTATTACTGTAAACTCTGATATCACTTTGTATGCTCAGTGGGCTAAAGTTCACACTATCACATACGACGCTGATGGTGGTTCTGGTGCTCCTGAAAATGGTTCTGCAGAAGATGGCACTGACTATGACATTCCAGATACAGTTCCTACTAAAGCTAACCATACCTTCACAGGTTGGATGGACCAGAATGGCGCAACTTATGCTGCTGGTGCTACAATCAGTGCGGTTTCTTCAGATATGACACTCACTGCTCAGTGGGCGCTTGCAGGTTTTTGTGATCCACAAATGCCTGGTCTCGAACTTGAGATCGATGCAAAAGATGCTAAAGTTGAAGCTACAACAAATGATTTCTGTACAGGTGATAAGACATTCGATTACGACTTAGTTGATGGTGGTGAATATATCACTCTCGACGGTCAGAATGTAATACCTAAAAAGCCTGGTACAGCGCACGTCATGGCTACTTGCTCTTGCGGTAAGACAGTAACTTGTGCAGTAACTGTAAAAGAACCTGTACTTGACATTAACCCTGATGAAGTTGCTCTTCTTATCGGACAGTCAATGACAGAGGCTTTTAAAGCTTCAGCTAACGTGGGTGAACCTAAAGTTACTTTCACATCAAAAGACAAAAGTATCGCTACTGTTACTGATGACGGCAAAGCTACAGCAGTTGCAGAAGGTAACGTAGATATCGAAGCTTCTTTGAAGTTTAACGATTATTACACAGCAACTATCTGTGCAAAAGTATCAGTAAGTGTTCCTACTATCACAGCTGACCCAACTTCAGTAGCTCTTGAGTTTGGCGAAGGTGCTACAGCTACTTCAAAAACTGTTACTATTACAACTAACGCTGAAGCTGGTAACAAAACAGGCGACGACGTAACAGTAACATCTGCTAACACTTCAGTTGCTACTGCTACAATCTCAGGTTCTACTATCACTATCACAGCTACAGGCGTTGGTACAACAACTGTAACAGCTAAGTTCCACGACGCTACAGTAGAAATCCCTGTAACTGTTACAAAGTACGACCCATGGGCATATGTTTACTTTACAGATGATATGGGTTGGGGTAATGTTATCATTTATACATGGAATGGTACTAATACCGTTGTAACTGACTATAATACTTGGATGATTAAAATCGGTAAAGATGCTGCAGGTAAAGATATCTTTGCTTATAGATTCGACAAAAACGCAATCCCTGACAACGTTATTTTTAAGAGATATGCTGGTAACAACTGGAATTTTAAATCACAGGATGGTAAACTTACTGACGCTGCACAGCAGGGTTACTTTATTAACCAGAACAATAGTTGGTCTGTTGATCAATGGAGCAGTGTAAATATTAAATATCCAACAGTTTCTGTTGATGATGTTGTTGTTGCAGTTGGTGATTCTGCTCAGGTAACAGCTGAATCTAATGGCCTTATCCATAAATGGTCAACTGCTGAACCAACTGTTGCTACTGTAACAGGCGATACTGCTACTGCTACTGTAAGTGGTGTTGCTCCTGGTGAAACCGATATTACAGTACGCGCGTTTATTGATACAACTGATTCAACCTTAGCTTCTGTTTACTCAGATAACGTAGATGCTTATCCATTCATCTCTACTGAAGCTACAGCTACTGTAACTGTTGGTTCAGTTGACTATGATATAACTGTTACACCTACTGCAGGTGGTACAGCTTCTATCACTGTTGCCGGTAAAGACGAAGGTAATGCTGTTAAGATCGCTCACGGCACAGAGTACACATTAACAGCTGATGCTAATGAAGGTTATCGTTTCCTCGGCTGGTACAATGGCGATGATGAAGTAAGCACAGAAGCTTCTTACACAACAACAGCTAAAGCTGCTGTTGATTACACAGCTAAGTTTGTAAAAACTTACAAGGTTTCTGTTTTACCTGATAGCGGTATTGAACTTGTAAAACTTAACAACGTAGCTTCTGCAGAAGGCTTCACAGATATCGAAGTTGATGCAGGTGCATCTATCACAGTATATGCTACTCCAAAGGAAACATATAAATTTATCGGCTGGACAGATCTTGATGGCAACACTGTTAGCACAATGGTTAATTATACATTAACAGTTAATGGTGACCTCACACTCAAAGCTAACTCTGTTCCTTCATACACAGCTGTTGCTCAGGCACAGACAAACAAGTACTTTGGTGAATACGGCGGTACTGTTAAGATCAACGGACAGACTTCTCCACAGCAGTTCCTGGTTGATGAGAAAGTTACTTTCACAGCTGAGCCAGAGAATACTAACTACTACTTTGCTGGTTGGTATTCAGACGTTGAATTTACAAACCTCGTAAGCGCAGACGCTACTTATGAAACAACAATGACAGAAGATGGCATTACACTCTTCGGTCTGTTTGTAAAAGAATTCTATCTTAAGAATCGTGACA
>JAFOED010000082.1 GCA_017380355.1 Ruminococcus sp.
AAAGAACAGAGCTTAGCAAGATTAACACCTGCACCGACCGTGATTTTATTTTCCTCTAAAGAAATATCTTTAAAATCGCCGTCGAGAGTAAGCACTACGCCTTTCATACCGTTATCGTTAATAAGAAGGTTGCTACCCTTACCTAAAACAAACATCGGAATGTTATTTTTTTTGCAGTTTTTAACTACTGCTTTGAGCTGCTCAATATTCTTAACCATAACGAACAAATCAGCCTTACCGCCGATTTTAAAGCTAGTATGGTTAGATAATGGCTCGTTTTCTATATATTCAAATCCGCTTTCTGCGGCTAAATCACGTATAATCTGAAGGTCGTACATAAATCCTCCGTTAAATTTCAATATTTTTCTCAGAAAAGTACTGTTTAAGATTCTCTACGCTCGAATTCACTACAAGTTCACTAGGAAAATCGATTTCTGTAAGCATCTTTACAGCGTTTGAAAACTCACCGACTCGTGTCATATAGTGAGCGTCAGTATCAACGACTACCCTAGCGCCATGTTTTTTACACAGCTGTGCGATTTTTCGACAATTAGGTACGGCATCGGCACGAAAACCTGTAAAGGTAGAGTCGTTAATTTCAACGAGTGTGCCAGTATTCGCGCACTCTTTGATAACTTTTTCGTAGTCATATGCGTAGTACGGAGAGCCAGAGTGTCCGATAACATTAACGTGTGGATTTTTGCACATCTGCAGATAAGCATGAGTGCATTTCTCTACATCAGGTTTATGTGGCAGTGTTATCGTATGCATCGAAGCCACAATCCAATCAAGCTTTGATAAAAGTGTATCGCTTGCGTCGAGGTTACCTTCGAAGTCGATAATGTTAGCTTCCATACCTTTAAGCACTCGGACATTTTCGATAACCTTAGGCACAAGCGGAAGGCTCTCGAAATAGTACGCACCTGGTGCACCCTCCATCGCTCTGCCATGGTCAGTAATAGCAATAGCGTAGAGTCCTTTTTCTGCTGCTACGTGCACCATCTCGTTAATAGTCGAATAAGCATGCGTGCAAGCGTTTGTATGTGTGTGTAAATCTGCAATAATTTTCATTAAATCACCAGTTGGTTTCAATTTTCTTTTTGCCGATATCATCAGGACTGATATCCATGCCTAAGTTCTGTAAAAGCTCCTGAGCACCGTTGTAGCCCATCTTCTTCTGACGCTGGTTCATAGCAGCAACCTCGATAATAACAGCGAGGTTTCGACCAGGCTTTACAGGGATAGTAACAACAGGTACTTCAATACCTAGGATTTCCATATACTCGTTATCCATACCCATTCTGTCGTAAACTTTTGTTGAGTCCCAAAGCTCCATATTGATAACCATATCGATTTTCTCTGAAACTTTAACAGAGCCCATACCGAAAATTCTACGAGCGTTTATAATACCGATACCGCGAAGCTCAATAAAGTGGCGGATGTTCTCAGGAGAAGAACCGACAAGAGATTTCTTCGATACTCTCTTAATCTCAACAGCATCGTCAGCGATAAGACGGTGACCACGCTTGATAAGCTCAATAGCAGTTTCTGATTTACCTACACCGCTGTTGCCGATAAGCAGACATCCTTCGCCGTATACTTCGACCAAAACACCGTGTCGAGTGATACGAGGAGCAAGCTCAACGTTTAAGAAAGAAACAAGAGCCGCAGTAAGGGCTGAAGTATCGTCAGCAGTAGTCAGAAGCGGAACTTCGTATTTAGTAACGCAATCAATCAACACCTGATCAGGAGTGATGTCGCGTGCAATAATTACTGCAGGCGGTCTGCGAGATAAAATCGGTTCAATATGCTTTATTCTATCTTCAACGCTTAAACTACGCAAAAAGGTGTACTCTGTCATACCGAGTACAACAATCTGTGTCTCATCAAAATGCTCAAGATGACCTACAAGCTGAAGACCCGGACGGTCAATGCTGTTTGAATAAACAAACAGATTCTCAGGATCGCTCGGCATATAGAATTCCTTAAGGCCCATTTCGTCAATAATCCTTTTGAGTGAAACACTATATTCTTTGTTCATATTTTGCACCGACTTTCTATTAAAATTAAAAATATGCATACTTATACAGATTCGATTATACTCCTATATTATAAGTTTATAAACCTATAAAAGAACATTTTGTGATTTTATGCATATTTTTTGCATATTTTTTAAAATAAATTCAGCTTGCATAGTACATTTTTAACTACACATAATAAAATCGGTGATATTATGTTAATTTCGCTGTTTCGTACAGTACTGCTCTATGTTTTTATTATTCTTGCAGTCAGAATTATGGGCAAGCGTCAGCTGAGTGATATGCAGACCTCCGAGCTGGTTGTAACACTGGTAATTTCTGACATAGCTGCAATTCCGATGCAAAACACTGAACAACCTCTTTTAAGCGGACTTCTCCCTATCACGATGCTTGTTGCTTTAGAAATTATAGTCAGTATAATTATGCTGAAAAGCAGGCGATTCCGTAAGATAATATGTGGTAATCCCGTCGTGATAATAAAAGACGGAAAAATACTCGAAGACCAGATAAAAAAACTACGAATCACTTATGAAGATTTGTACAGTTTACTCCGTCAGCAAGAGGTTTTCGATGTTTCGCAGATAAAGTACGGAATAGTCGAAACAAATGGTAGTGTAAGTCTTTTAAAATACGATAGCGAGTGAGAAATATGAAACGTCTGTGGATAGCATGCGCACTAATTTTTATAGCAGCTCTTTTTTCTGTATTAGAATTTTTCTTAGTAAATAATTCATACGATAAATTCAGTAAAGAACTATCTCAAATACAAAATTATTATTCTGTTAATGAATTTAAAGAAGCAGAAAAATCGATAAATAAAACAAAGAATTCGTGGAAAAATCGCGAAAAAACATTGAAGGTTTTTCTGTTGCACGGCGAAGTTGACACTATATCCGGCAGCTTAGAAGAACTGGGCGATATGATAAAACAAAAAGACTCTAAAGCTGTTTTTTATACGTGCGAAAAAACAAAAAGGCAGCTGCTTTTCTTAAAGAAAAGCGAACTGCCTTATCTTGAAAATATAATGTAATTTAACTATAAATTACTTTTCTTTTCTCTTCTGCCACATTACCCAGAGTGGACCTGCGATGCAGATAGAAGAGTAACAACCTGAGATAACACCGATCATCATTGGAAGAGCGAATGCCTTAACTGAATCGAGGTTGTAAATAGTAGCAACTACGTATACTGTACCGATAGCAATTAAAGTAGTGATTGATGTACAGATTGTACGTGTAAGAACTGAAGATGCACTGTGGTTAAATACATCAGCGATGTCAGCATTAGGACCTGCGAGCTTTCTCTCTTCTCTGACTCTGTCGTAGATAACGATAGTGTCGTTAAGAGAGTAACCTAAGATCATAAGTACAACAGCGATGAAGTTAGAATCAATAGGCATCTTGAAGATAACGTACATGAAGTAAATCATAGCAACGTCATGGAAGAGAGCAACGAGCGCCATAACACCAGCAGAAAGACCGCCGATACGCTTAAATCTGATAGTTACGTAAAGCACCATAAGAGCACAAGCGATAGCTACAGCAGTGAGACACTTAAGTAAGAACTTAAGACCCATAGAAGCCTCTACAGAAGTTGACTCCTGATACTCGAAGTTGTTTTCAGCAAAGTCCTTTTCGAGAGCTTTTGTGATAGCATCCTGCTGTGCTGTGTCAATAGCTGTTTCACCTGAGAAGTTGATATCAATAACATATGCATCAGCATTCTCTTCGTTATTCATAATATCCTTAGATACAGTGAATGTAACTACGTTATTAGGAGTAGCTGTCTGGATTGTATCCTTAAGCGCATCCTCGTCAATCTCACCTGTGAAGCTATATGTGATGATAGCACCGCCCTTGAACTGAATATCAAGAGTTGTACCAAAAATGAAGTTACAAACAATACCGATTAAAATGATTGCAAGTGAGATGCCAAAGAAAATCTTACTGCGACCAATGAAGTTTAAGTCTTTTACCTGTTTCATACGTCAGCACCTCCGAATAACCATTTTTTACGCAGGCACTTGAAACCAGCAACGCTCTTGAGCATAACTCTGGAGAAGAATACGCCCATTACGAAGTTGGAGATAACACCCATTAAGAGTGTGTAACCGAATGCGTAGATAGTACCTGTTGTTGATGCACCGAACAGCCATGAAAGGATGTTACTTGGACCAAATACGAGAAGTAAGATAACAGATACGATAACGACAGTCATATTACCGTCGATGATAGCTGTGAGAGAGTTCTTAGTACCCTTTTCGATAGCACCGGACTGTCATCCGGAAGCCGTGGGCGGTTTTGCCGCTGCCCCCGCCGGCGAAACGCTGGAGGTGGTGATCCCGGAGGAGCTTCTCTCCCGCATCCCGGAATCCCACCGGGAATCTCTCCGGGGCGTGCTGGCCCAGGATCCCAGGCCGCACTACCACGACGACCCGGAGCGTGTCTACGGATTTGGCTTTGGCGGCATGGAAGTCAAATTCACTGTGGCAGGTACCGTGCTCACCGTTCGGGACATCCTCAGTGGAAAAGAACGTTGACAAGCGTTTTTCGCAGGGCTATACTAATCTCAGCACTTTAAAGCAGTGATGCATCATTGCTTAGATCAGATAAGGAGCGTGACCCCTCTATGGAACTGACTCTCAATAGCGCCGTGATGGGCGTGGAGCTTTCCGGTATCCGCCGTTTCACCTTCCTGGTGCGCGGCACTCCCGGTGCCTGTGCATTGACCATCGGCGAACCGGATCTGAATACGCCGGATATTGTAAAGGAGGCCGCCAAGGCCGCCCTGGACGCCAATGACACTCATTATCCTCCTGGAAACGGCTACGATTACATGCTCCAGGCAGTCTCCAAATATGAGGCGGAGCACCATGATCTGCACTATTCTCCCGATGAGATCATTATGACCGTCGGCGCCACGGAAAGCCTGTACATCGCCTTTTCCACCATTCTTAACCCCGGCGACGAGGTCATCATCCCCACGCCTGCTTTCGGCCTGTATCAGTCCATCGTGAAGCTGCTGCGGGGCGTGCCTGTCAGCCTCCCCACGGAGAAGAACCGTTTCCAGATCGAC
>JAFOED010000083.1 GCA_017380355.1 Ruminococcus sp.
ACTATTATAGTTTCAGATATTACGGAAGTTTTGAAATGGAGAAAATAATTATCCGTTTTATTAATGGAATGGAGATATAGTTTGATTGAGAGTAATAGATTAGCTGGCTGACTAGGATCAATGATCTGAGTCGGCTTCTTAATATTTTGAGAAAAATAAAGTTTAAATTGACGTAATTTTGCATACATGTTATTATAAAAACAAATAAATATTTTGTTTTTATATTTATAAAGTAAGGAGGGAGTTTAGGTTATGGCAAAATTTACAGAGTTAGAAAAAGAAAGAATTCGAGAAGAATTGATTGAAGTAGCCTATCGTTTTTTTATAGATAAAGGATTTAAAAGTACTTCTATTGAAGATATTACTTCATCAGTTGGAATTGCAAAGAGTTCTTTTTATATATTTTGCGAATCAAAAGAAATGCTATATATGGAATTGTTAGCACGTGAGGGAGAACAAATTGAGAAACAGGTTTGGCCAGAGGTTATGGCAGCTAAGGATATATATACAGCTATAAAGACATATTTAAATAAAATGTCAATGGAATTGGAATCAAAAATATTAACCCAAAGGCTGATTTATGACCTGGAAGAATACAATATCGTATCAAGAAAACTAAATCCACAATACATCGGTTCTGAAAGTCTGAGAAGTATTGTTCCACTAATGGAATTTATTAAGACACGACAAGACTCTAAGGAGATTATTGATGAAGATCCAAACGTTATAGCTGGAGTTTTAAGGGCTGCTTTACTAATAGGTTCTCAAAAGAGAGATTTACAGCAATATAACTATGTAAGGGTTAGAGATTTATTATTTGAAGCTGCTGCTAACCAAATTATTCGGACTTAATTGAATATAGGTAAAGATATTATCGACAGAAAGCAGAAAAGTGGTGATAAGTTATGACAGAAAAAATAATTCGTTTTAATGATGTTCATATCTGTACTGAAAGTTTTGGAGAAATTAATAATCCAACGATCTTGTTAATTATGGGAGCTACTGCATCAATGATTTATTGGGAAGAAGAGTTTTGTAAGAGACTAAGTAACCAAGGATTTCACATTATACGATATGACAATAGAGATGTAGGCAAGTCAATTACTTACGAATATGGCCATCCAGAGTATACCTTTGAGGATTTGGCTGATGATGCAATCCAAGTTCTAGATGCCTATAAGGTTGATAAGGCCCACATAGTTGGTATGTCTATGGGTGGAATAATTACGCAGATAATAGCACTTAAACATCCAAGCAGGGTTCTTACTATATCATTAATTATGACATCAAATTTCGATTCTAGTCTTCCCAAAAAGGATAATAAAGTAACTAAGGCCTTAAGTGAGCTAAAAATCAGAAACTGGCAAGACAAAGATGAAGTGGTAGAGTGTTTTATCAAAAAAAGCAAAGTTCTTATAGGATCAAAACATATATTTGATGAAGAGAAGATTAGGAGACTGAATGAAGAAGAATTTGATAGAGCTATTAATTTGCAGAGTATGGAGAATCATGGATTTATTAAAGGCTGGGGTTCGTATTTGTCTAGAACCAATGAAATCAATGCTCCTACATTGGTAATTCATGGAACAGAAGACACTATTATTCCCTACGAGCATGGAATTCATCTTTCCGAAGTGATACCAAATGCAGTATTGGTTACCTTAGAGGGTACAGGGCATGAGCTTCACCATAATGATTGGGATGAAATTATTAATGCTATATCAAAGCATGCAACAAATTTATGAATAAAAATTTTTAGACAGGAGTGATTTGAATGAGTAAAGATATGAAACAAGTTATAGAAATAGCTAAAAAACATAATCTTATTCTAAAGGAAGAAACAATGCAGTTTAATGAATCCGGACTTGATTTTCAAGTTGTATTTGCTCTAGATGAAAGTGGAGTAGATTGGGTTCTTAGATTGCCTAGGCGTGAAGATGTTATGCCTAGAACAAGGGTAGAAAAACAAGCATTAGATTTGGTTAATCAGTATGTTAAATATTTTCAGGCACCAAACTGGATTATTTACACAGATGAGCTAATAGCATACAAGAAGTTAGATGGTGTGCCAGCAGGAACCATTGATCATAATATCGGAAATTATGTTTGGGAGATAGATATTAACAACGTTCCACCATCATTTCACATGTCTCTTGGAAGAGTGTTAGCAGAGCTTCATAGCATACCTAGTGATAAAGCTACAGAATTTGGACTAATAGTGCAAACACCTGAAGAAGCGAGAAAATCAATGAAGCAGCGTATGAATGATGTAAAAACAAAATTCGGTGTAGGTGAGAAATTATGGAATAGATGGCAGTCATGGGTTAATGATGATGAAATGTGGCCAAAGAAAACTGGACTGATTCATGGAGATGTTCATGCCGGACATACCATGATTGATAAAGAAGCTAACGTGACTGGATTGATCGACTGGACTGAAGCTAAGGTAACAGATATTTCAAATGACTTTGTTTTCAACTACAAGGCTTTTGGAGAAGAAGGATTAGAAGCTCTGATAATTGCTTATAAAGAAGCTGGGGGTTATTACTGGCCTAAAATGAAAGAGCATATTATTGAACTGGTCGCTGCATATCCGGTTTCAATTGCTGAGTTTGCAATAGTATCTGGTGTTGAGGAATATGTTCAAATGGCGAAGAAGGCATTGGAAATAGACAATGTTTAAGCTGTATACTATTTGGCGAAAGGAATCCCCGGGGTAAAAAACGCATAAATTACCCCATTGACAACTAGACTTGTTAAATTGTATAAGACCTATGTGTAGACGCACTGCGAGAGTGTGTGCCTGCTTTTAAAGGGTGAGTAAATGGATAGCGTTTATGATAGAATTTACGATGTTGTCTGTTCTATACCGAAAGGTAAAGTCTGTACCTACGGAATGGTCGCAACACTCGCTGGAAATAAGAGATGGGCTAGGGTTGTCGGTTACGCGTTACACGTAAACCCTGACCAGAGCAAAATCCCGTGTCACAGAGTCGTAAATAAAGAGGGCAGAGTATCGAAAGCCTTTGTTTTCGGTGGTGAAAACGAACAGATAAAACTCCTTCAAAACGAAGGGGTAGAGGTAGTAGACGGGGTAGTTGATTTAGAAAAATATATGTACAAACCGAGGGTGATATTATGAGAGCTTTAATTACAGGAGCGTCGTCGGGAATAGGTAGAGATATGGCGCTTTATTTAGCACAAAAAGGTTGGGATTTAGTCGTTGTTGCGCGTCGCACCGACAGACTGCTTGAGCTTAAAGAAAAAGCAGAAAACGTAGACGTTTTATGCATTACTGCTGACCTTTCTAAATACGACGAATGTATCCGCGTGTATGAAGAAACAAAGGATATACAGATTGATATGCTTATAAACAACGCAGGTTTCGGATTAGCAGGCGAATTTTCTGACACTGATTTAGACCGCGAACTTTGTATGATTGACACAAACGTAAAAGCGCTACATATTCTGACAAAGCTGTATTTAAAAGATTTTGTAAAGCGAGACTCAGGCGTCATCTTAAACGTTGCGTCTATCGCAGGCTTTATGTCAGGACCGCTGCTCGCTACATATTACGCTACTAAAAACTACGTTCTGGCACTCACCAGAGCTATTTATAAAGAGCTTAAAAAGAGCAAAAGCAAGGTCACAGTTTCTGCACTTTGTCCTGGTCCTATCAACACCGAGTTTTTCGACGTTGCCAACGTGAAATTCTTAATCGCAGGAGTGAAAAGTGAGGATGTTGCGAAACTCGCAATTGACAAAGCGTTAAAAGGCAAGCTCGTTATCCTGCCTGGTATTATGAAGTTTGTGCCGTTTTTACTCAGATTTGTTCCGACAAAACTAGTGATGTCAGTACTGTACAAATTCCAGAGTTTACGAAGAGAATAAAAAAATAAACAGCGGTGGTAATCCCATCGCTGTTTTTAGTTTATAAATCACTCGAGCTTTGCTAGTTGTCGCTGAATAGCAGTAGCGTCTAAAATATCGCGTTTGCCATCATAGTTTATATCTGATATAAAGTATATTTTACTTACTCCTGTATAGTACACGTCAGTAAATAAATCATATTGTGAATAATCATCAGTTTTTGCGACAGCTCTTTGTATTAACGTAGCATCAAGTACGGTTATTGCATCGTCAAAATTCATATCACCGCTTTTATATACTTGGTAGTGAGGGCTTAATTCGTTTTTATGATTATCCAGAAAGTCTCTTAGATAAAATTCTGCTTGTGATTCAGCTTGTTCAAATGTGTATATTTTTTTACTTTTTACTTCGTATATGTATAAGCCGATTGTCGGTCTACTTATTTGAGAGGCTTTAATGCAATAGTTTAAGAACCTGTCGCCTACTACCGCGTCGCTCCCTCCGTTTGTATGCCATTGGACATAGACATAATCGATAGTGCTTTCGTCATAAAAATGGCAATAATAATCCCATATAGCAATAAAATATTCATCATTAAACTCATAACCATATTCCTGTTGATATTTTAGAGATAATTCATCAAAAGCTTTTTCTGCTTCACTCATTACCTGAGACTCGATATCAGATGATTCTATTGGAGTGGCTGAATCTGATGCACTAACATGAATTACATAAGAAAAAAGTAGTATAGACAGAATAATTATAATACTAACTATTTTTTTCATTAGATTACCTCCTTCTTAATAAATGCTGTACGAAATAGAATAATCAACAGAATTGCTAGAATTATATTTAGTAAACCATCATAAGAGGGTTTAAGCTGTTTTTCTGTGCTTCGGCTTCGTCGATATATTCAGTCGCTTTGAAAAGTCCTTTTACTACCTTGTCGCTTGGCTCTTTTGCGATAGTAACTTTAATCGAAGTCGCGTTTTCGACTAAGTCTTTCATACCTCTGAGTGCCGCTAAACCTCCCGTTAAAGTGATTCCGTCTGTGTGAATATCAGCAAGCAGTTCAGGAGGAGTGTCTTCAAGCACGTCAGCGATAGCGATACCGATGTTTTTCGCGATGTCAAAGATAACTTCCATAATTTCAGAAGATGTGACATCGACCCACTTCGGAAGACCTCTTACGCTGTCTCTGCCTTTTAATCTGAATGTGCGCTCCTCATTTTCGTACATAACGGTGCCGATAGCTTCTTTACAGCTTTGCGCCATCGCTTTGCCTATGATGAGGTTGTGTTTTCTTCTGGCGTACTTGATGATTTCTTCGTCCATCGCGTTGCCTGCACACTTAATAGTTTTACCGACTGACACACCGCCTAAAGTTAGTACAGCGATGTCAGCAGAACCTGCGCCTAAATCAGCAATCATCGTACCGTGAGGCGACATAATGTCCTTATTACAGCCGAAAGCCGCCGCTTTTGTGGACTCTAAAAGCAGAACACGTCGAACGCCGAAACTCGAAATAGCGTTGACGATAGCGCGCTTTTCGACCTCGGTGATTTCGCCCGGAATACACGCGAGTACTCTAGGCATAACGACACGGCTCTGGCACACTTCGCACAAAACGATGTTTACGAGTTCTTCGACTAAACCTGACTGTGCAATAACAGAAGAGTCAAGCGGAAACACAACGTCGATTCTGTTCGATGTTCTACCGAGCATTCTGTATGCTTCGTCGCCAAAAGCCAGAATTTCGTTCGTAGTTTTATCGTATGATATAACCGACGGCTGGTCAACAACCTTACCGTCGTTTTCAACACAAATTCGGATGTTGCCTGTACCTAAATCAAGAGCTATATCCATTTTTGTACCACCTTTCAGTTATGATACGATTATATATCAGTGAAACTTATTTTTCAAGTTAATAAAACAGATTTGCAACACTTAATAGTGTGACACAGCAGATGTGAGCGGGTTTTGCTTTTTGAAGCGTTTTTGCACATTCGCCTAAAGTCGAACCAGTGGTAATAACGTCGTCGAGTAAAAGTATGGATTTATCCTTTACAGCATTTTTGTCCGCTACTTTAAATGCACCAATCAGATTAGTGTAGCGCTCTATTGACTCAAGCTCGTGCTGTGGCTTTGTGTTCCTGATTTTAACGAGGGTGCTTCTGTACGGAATCCCCATGAGCTTCGATAACTCTTTTGCCAGAACTTCACACTGGTTGAAACCACGCTTTCTGAGTGCCTTTTTGTGCATCGGTACATACGTTATGTAGTCAAAAATCATATCGGGATAAGAGTGTTCTACCTGTCTGTGTAAAAGGTAGGCGAACTGTCTTGCGTGGTATTTCTTTTTCCTGAACTTAAACCTAAACAGAGCACGCTTGAAAATCCCGCTGTAGTGAAGTGCGCTACAGCTTCTGTATCCTCCTGCGACACCTTGTGTGATGCCGTTTTCAGGAATTTTCTTTTTACAACTTTCGCACGCATAGTCGTAGCTTTCGAGCATTTTAAAACAGTACGGACAAAAGTCGGGATATATGATTTTGTAGGTATTCTCCCACAAGGTTTTCAGCGTGTTTTTCATAGCTTACTCTTCTTGTAAAAATTCCTTTAATCCCGAGTAACGCAGAATTCTTCTGTTGTTTTCGACCATGCGCATAAGAGCGCGGCTGTCACCGACTAAAATGAGCATCTTCTTAGCTCGTGTAACACCTGTGTAGAGAAGATTTCTGTACATAAGCTGTGGCGCGAAATTAAATACAGGCATAACGACAGCCTCGAACTCGTTGCCCTGACTTTTGTGTACAGTGCACGCGTACGCAGGCTCTAAGTCTGTCAGAGCGTCCTGATCGTAAAGTGCTGTTTTGTCGTCAAAGCGCACTTTGACAAAACGCGTAGACGGGTTAACCTCCGTGAGTATTCCGATATCTCCGTTGAAGATACCCTCTCCGTACTCGCCGTTATCTTTGACCCAGTTTATGTTGTAGTTGTTTTTATTCTGCATCACCTTGTCGCCAACGCGAAGGGTGTAGTAATTTACGTTTATTTCGTTTTTAGAATTATCTTTTGCGTTGATGATACTCTGGATTCTGCGGTTGAGCTCGAACGTACCAAGCACTCCTTTTTTAGTAGGAGAGAGTATCTGTATGTCACTGATACACGAGTAGCCGTAAGCGTCTTTGAGTCTTCTGGTACACAAATCGACTACTGTGTCTGAAATTTCTTCCATCGAGTTTTTCTGTATGAAGAAAAAGTCATTGTCGACACAGTTTAGTGTAGGCGTTTCACCGTTTACGATTTTGTGAGCGTTTGTGACGATTAAGCTCTCCATCGACTGTCGGAAAATCTCTTTAAGCTCGACTACAGGGAGCTTTTCGCTGTTGATTAAGTCCGACAGCACGTTACCTGCACCTACTGACGGTAGCTGGTCGCAGTCGCCGACTAAAATAAGTCTGCACGACAGCGGAAGTGCACGGATAAGTGACTCGAAAAGCACGCAATCTACCATCGAAACTTCGTCGACAATCAGCGCGTCACAGTTGAGCATATTGTGCTCATTTTTCTTGAATTGAGGCTTGTCCTCAATATCAAAACTGACTTCTAAAAGTCTGTGTATTGTCTTTGCTTTTTCGCCTGTCAACTCGCTCATTCGCTGTGCTGCTCTGCCCGTCGGTGCACAAAGAAGTACCTTCTGACCGCTTTCTTTTAAAAGTGTGATAATAGCGTTTAAAGTTGTGGTTTTACCCGTACCCGGACCGCCGGTTAAAACGAGCATACCTTTTTGCAGAGCTTCTTTAATAGCTTTTTTCTGTAGGCTTGCGTACTCGATGTTGTCGCGCTTTTCGATTTTCTCGATTTTACTGTCGACTGACTGAATCTTAGTCGCAGGATATCGAAGAAGCATCTGAAGTCGAGCGCTTATGTATCGCTCGCTCGTGTGCATTGCGGTTGTGAATATTAATTCTTTATCGGAAAAAATCTCGCACATAAGAGAGCCGTCTTCGAGCATATCGGAAAGTGCAGACTCCACACAGATTTTCTCGAGTGATAAAAGGTTTGATGTAACGTCAATGAGCTTGTCTTTAGGCAGACACGTGTGACCATTTAACTTGTTGTGATTGAGCACGTGAATAAGTGCCGCACGTACTCTGAATCGGTCGTCTTCTGAGCGATTCTGATGCTGAGCGATAAGATCGGCAGTCTCAAAAGAAAGCCCTAAATTTTCGTCGCAGAGTATAAACGGGTTTTCCTCGATATACGAAATCGCCTGATTGCCGAAAGTTTTCCATATCGCTACTGCATACCTTGCGTCAATACTAAAAGAGGACAGATACGCCATAAGCTCTCTGATTCCTACAACCTGACTTAGCTGATGGCTGATGTCAAGCGCCTTGTCCTGCGATATACCTTTGATTTTAGCAACTCTCATAGGGTCTGTTTCCAGCACCGTGAGTGTGTCGCTTCCAAAAGCAGAAACGAGTCGCTGTGCAGTAGCAGGACCGATACCTTTAATAGCTCCGCTGCTTAAGTATTTAAGAATACCGTCTAAATTTTCGGGCATACTGCGTTCGCACGCTGATGCGACAAACTGCTGACCGTATGACGGGTGGTTTTTATATGTACCGTAAAGCTTTACCTGTTCGCCGACGTTAACGAGTGGCATAGTACCCACGGCTGTTATCATTTCACTTTCGCCTGCAAGCTCGATAACGGTGTAGCCGTTGTCGTCGTTTCTGAAAACTACCGACTCGACCTGACCGCAAAGCTCGTAGAGTTCGTTGTTGTTTGTGTTCATATTAATTCCTTTAAAGAAAAATCATATAAATGATTGAAATTTTTATCGTAGTGATTTATAATATAACATATTGTTAAGAATAAATATATAGTTTTGGGGGATAAAAATGGAATTTATTGCGAACGAAGGCAAAAACGTTGAAATAGAAGTAAACGGCGTGACATATATGCGCCACGCTATAAAAACTCATTTTGTACAGCAGGGCGAAAGCTATATCGAGATTTTCGAAAAGTACGTTTCACCTCTTTATCAGGAAGGTGACATCGTTTCTTCTGCTGAGAAGATTATCGCGCTGTGCCAGAATCGTGTTGTCAGACGTGACGAGCTGAAAATCGGCTTCTGGGCGAAGTTTTTATCCAAATTTGCTTCTCACCCTGACACAGGTGTCGGCGTAGGCGAGACAATTAAGATGCAGTACGCTATCACAAAATGCGGTCTTTTAAAAGTTTTATGGGCTTCATTTGCGGGCGGTGTGTGTAAGATTTTCGGCAGACGCGGTGTGTTCTACGAAATCGTCGGTAGTGAAGTAGCAGGTTTAGATGGCTTCTACGACCACGTGTGGAGCGAGTACCGTGACATCGGTATCGAGAATCCTGAGAATCCGTCAGGCGTGTGCGACGAGATTAAAGAAAAGCTCGGTATCTCATGTATGATCGTTGATGCTAACGACTTAGGTCAGGAGATTTTAGGTTATTCATCTGACATCACTCTCACAGAAGAAGAGCTCTTAGGTCTTATCAAGGACAACCCTACAGGTCAGGGTCAGCAGACAACTCCACTCATTCTTATCCGTAAAAAACAGTAAAATAACAGACAAAAATATAAGCAGGGCTTTTTACAGCCCTGCTTTTTCTTTTAAGTTTTGTATGCTCATCACTTTTAAGAAAGGGTAGTCTTTTGTTAAAATTTCAAGCTCGTGCTTTTGTATGTCTGATAAGTAGTCGTTTATGCACAGTATCGGTAAAGCTGAGTCTTTGCCGAGCTTTTTTACTTTTGCTACTGCGCTTCTGACAAAAAATTCCGGATCGATAATATTATTTTTCGGAATTAAAACCAAAAATGCGTTGTCGTCTTTAATTTTAAAAAATCGGTATATTACCTCAAAAACTATGTGTGAAGCACCGATTACTGCGAGTAAAGTAAGTATAACAAAAAACACGATTTTCATTTTATCACCTCATTATATGGTATTTAAAATTTTCGGATTTGTTACGCATAAAAGAGAGTGAGAAACTAACACTAAATACGGCGAATGCCAAAATCATAACGAGGTGAATAAAATGGACAACACTTACGCAAACCGCAGTATCCACTGCACAGTAAACAACTGTAAATTCCACAACGACAAGGAAAACTACTGTTCACTAGAGAGCATCAACGTTTCAACCCACGAGTCAAACCCGACTAAGGTTGAGTGCACAGACTGTGCAAGCTTTATGTGTAAAGATAACTGTTCAGGTTGCAGATAAAACTATTTTAAAGCAGGCAGGAGGTAAAACTCCTGTCTGTTTTTTGTTTCACATATTCGCTTTTTGATACATAAAATATGGTGAAGTGTTTTTTGAGGTGATAGGATATGTATAACTCAATAGCTCTCATCGGCGGAGACAAAAGACAGCTTTACTGTGCAAAAGAGTTTTTAAATGATGGTTATAAAGTCACTTTGAGTGGTTTTGATAAGCTTAAAAGCGACGGAGAATTTGTACTATCAGACCCGTTTAGTGCGGTGAAAAACAGTGATATAGTCGTGCTACCGTTGCCGTGTGTAAAAAACGGATATATAAACGCACCTTTCTCGCACGAAAAAATAAAGCTCTCAGATGAGCTGTTATCGGCTTTGAGCGACAAAAAAATCTTCTGTGGTCAGAGTGAAAAACTGCTCTCTCTTGCGCCACAGTTAAAGCGTGAAAAAGTGTTTGATTATTCTTTAAGAGAAGAATTTGCGATAATGAACGCTTTAGTTACAGCAGAAGGGGCTGTAGAAATCGCTATGCGAGAATTCGAGGGAGTTATATCTCACAGCAGGTGCCTTGTGTGCGGTTACGGCAGAATCGGAAAGCTCCTTTGCGAAAAGCTCTGTGCACTTAACGCAGACGTCACAGTATCTGCCAGAAAACAGGAAGATTTAGCTTATATCAGCACCAAAAACTGTAAAGCTGTGAAGACTGACTCTCTGTGTGAGTTATCACCTTTTGATATAATATTCAACACTGTACCTGCGCTTGTTTTCGACCAGAAAGTTCTTTCGCATATAGCAAAAGACGCGCTGTTAATCGATTTGGCGTCAATCCCCGGCGGAGTGGACTTTGAGTCAGCATCACGACTTTCTATATCAACTATTCACGCGCTGTCACTTCCCGGAAAAGCCGCGCCGAAAACTGCAGGTCAGATAATAAAAAACACGATTACAAATATGCTTGAGGAGGATGACAGGTGTCAAAAACCAGCATAGGCTTTGCAATGTGCGGTTCTTTTTGCACATTTAAAAAGTCTATAGAGCAGATGAAAAAACTCGTGTCGCTCAATTACGATGTGCTTCCGATTATGTCATATAACGCGAGTAGTACTGATACGCGTTTCGGAAAAGCCGAGGACTTTATAAAAGAAATCGAAGAAATAACAGGAAAGAAGATAATAAAAACTATTGCTGACGCTGAGCCGATAGGACCGAAGAAGCTGTGTGATCTGATGCTTGTGTGTCCGTGTACGGGAAACACGCTGAGTAAACTCAGTATGGGTATTACAGATACTCCCGTGACGCTTGCTGTGAAATCACATCTTCGTGTTTTGCGTCCTGTTGTGCTGTGTGTCGCAACAAACGACGCGCTATCATCATCAGCGCAGAATATCGGCAAATTGCTTAACACAAAAAACATCTATTTCGTACCGATGAAACAGGACGACTGTGTGAAAAAGCCTAACTCTCTGGTCGCTGACTTCGATTTAGTTTGTGAGAGTGTTGAGTCAGCGCTCGAAAATAAACAGTATCAGCCGATTTTTATGTGAAGAAATAATTCCGAAAAAGAAATATAACGCCACAGGAGGATTTTTAACACTTTCTTCCTGTGGCTTTTTGTGAAAAGAATTTCGTGTATTTCTTGAAAAGATAATATATGTATGTTATATTAATATATTATCTGTATAAATTACGCGTGAAGGTGTAAAAATGAAATTTTGTAACGACTGCAAAAAGCTGTACGCTGACACAGACTCTGTGTGTACAAGCTGTAACAAGAATTTAAAAGAAATAAAAGACATAAACGAGCCGATTATGCTTTGTGTTGTCGGCGGTGTTGAGCGTGGTGCGCTGTGTGGTGCGTTAAGAGACGCACAGATTCCGTTTGTCGAAAGACAGCACGGAAGGATGGGCGTGTCAAACGAGCTTGTCACAGGTTATGACGCTAAACTTTTGAATCTTGAGATACTCGTGCCTTACTCAGCTCTACCGAAAGCGTACGATATTGCAAAACAGCTCGAGCTGTGCGACGACGGTATGGACAGCGTAATAGAACAGGTTAAAGCTGACGTAGAAAAGTACAAGGAAACTATGAAAGCGGACGAGGCTGCCCCTATGAGCCGCAAAAAACGCACTACGGTAAAGGTGCTGTCTGCGCTTTTGTTTATCATCATTCTGGCACTCGCGATTTTCGGTACAGACTACGTTATGGAACTTATAAAGAATTTACTCGGAGGTTAAACTTATGAAAATAAATACTCTTTGTGTACAAGCAGGCTACGAGCCTAAAAACGGCGAGGCACGTGTGGTGCCTATTTGCCAGAGCACTACTTTTGCTTATGACAGCGCAGAAACTATGGGCAAGCTCTTCGACCTCGAAGAAGACGGCTTTTTCTACACTCGTCTTGCTAACCCTACTTTAGACGCTGTTGAAAAGAAAATCGCGGCTTTAGAAGGTGGCGTTGGCGCAATGCTCACTTCTGCAGGTCAGGCGGCTTCTCTTATTTCTATTACTAACATCTGTAAAACAGGTGACCACGTTATCTGTGCTGCTGCTATCTACGGCGGTACATTCAACCTCTTTAACAAGACTCTTCGTGATTTAGGCATCGAGTTTACTTTTGTTGACCCTGCCGCTTCTGAAGAAGAGCTTAATAATGCTTTTAAAGAAAATACACGTGCTGTGTTCACAGAAACTCTCTCAAACCCATCACTCGACGTGTGTGATTTAGAGCTCTACGCTAAGTGTGCTCACGCTCATGGCTGTCCGCTCATCGTTGATAACACTTTCGCTACTCCTGTGAACTGCAGACCATTCGAGTTTGGTGCTGACATCGTTGTACACTCTACTTCTAAGTACATGGACGGTCACGCAGTTGCTCTCGGTGGTTGTATCGTTGACAGCGGTAACTTCGATTGGAACAACGGAAACTACCCTATGCTCACAACTCCTGATGAAACATACCACGGTGTAACATACACTGAGCATTTCGGTAAGGCTGCGTTTATCGCAAAGGCCAGAGTTCACCTTATGAGAGATCTGGGCACACAGATGGCTCCGCAGAACGCGTTTTTATTAAACCTCGGTCTTGAGACACTCCACCTTCGTATGGCTCGTCACTGCGAGAATGCACAGAAAGTCGCAGAGTTCTTAGAGAACAACCCTAAGGTTGAGTGGGTTAACTTCCCAGGACTTAAGTCAAACAAGTACTACGAACTTGCTAAAAAATATATGCCACAGGGTACCTGCGGTGTAATTTCATTCGGCGTAAAGGGCGGCAAGGCAGAAGCTGCAAAGATGATGGAAGGCTTAAAGCTTGCTAAAATCGTTGTACACGTTGCTGACGCTCGTACATGCGTGCTTCATCCTGCATCAACTACACACCGTCAATTAAACGACCAGCAGCTTTTAGACGCTGGTATTATGCCTAATATGATTCGTCTGTCAGTAGGTAT
>JAFOED010000084.1 GCA_017380355.1 Ruminococcus sp.
ACAGAATTCTATAAAAGAAATATACGAGGTGAGATTATGAGAATAGGACACGGTTACGACGTACACAAGCTCGTAGAAAACAGACCGCTTATATTAGGCGGTGAGCAGATTGAGTATACAAAAGGATTGCTTGGTCACTCTGACGCTGACGTGCTGCTCCACGCGATTATGGACGCGCTTTTAGGCGCTGCAGCTTTAAGAGACATCGGCTACCATTTCCCTGATACAGACGAGCGTTTTAAGGGCGCTGATTCTATGGTGCTTTTGCGCGAAGTTATCAGACTCCTGAAAAATGAGGGTTACTCGGTGGTGAACATCGACGCGACAGTTATCGCACAGGCGCCGAAGCTCAAAAACCACATCGAGCGTATGCGTGAGAATATCGCGTATGCGTGCAAGGTTGATATCTCACAGATTAACGTTAAAGCGACTACTGAAGAGCACTTAGGCTTTACTGGTAAAGGCGAGGGTATCTCTGCCCACGCAGTTTGCCTTATAGATTAAGAAAAACTACTCGTTTTAAAATAAGAATAGAAATCGCACCTTTTTCATACTTTTTAGTAATGAAAGAGGTGCTTTTTTATGTTTATAAAAAGATTGTTAGCTGTGATTTTTACTCTGCTTATTGTGATGTCGGCAACTGAGCCGTCATCTGCGTTGTCTGACGAGGAGATAAGCTCGCCGTCTGTGGTGCTTATAGAACCACAGAGTCTTAAAATTCTTTACGAGAAAAATGCAAACGAACAGAGAGCTTGTGCATCAATAACTAAGGTGATGACGCTTCTGCTTGTTATGGAGGCTATCGAGAGTGGAAAAATCGCCTACGACGATGTAGTCACCACCAGCGAACACGCAAAAAGTATGGGCGGTTCGGATATATGGCTCGAAGTGGGCGAGCAGATGACGGTCGACGAGATGATTAAAGCGACAGCCGTAGCGTCCGCAAACGACGCAGCGGTCGCTTTAGCTGAGCATCTGTGCGGCAGTGAAGACGAATTTGTCAGCCTGATGAATAAGAGAGCAAAAGAACTCAATATGAAAAACACAGTGTTTAAAAACTGCAACGGGCTTGACGAAGAGGGGCACATAACAAGCGCCTACGATGTAGCGCTTATGAGCGCCGAGCTTATAAAACACGAGAAGATTTATGATTACACGAAAATCTGGATTGACCATCTGCGCGGCGGCGAAACCCAGATTGTTAATACTAATAAGTTGCTGAAGTCTTTTGACGGCATTACAGGGCTTAAAACCGGTACAACTTCTCAGGCTGGCTCGTGCATTTCTGCTACAGCAAATCGAAACGGGATGGACTTAGTCGCTGTGGTGCTCGGCTCTGATACAGGTACTGCGCGGTTTAAAGACGCGGCGATGTTATTGAACTACGGATTTGCAAATTACGAGGTAATAAAACCGAAGCTGAAAACCGAAGTAAACGAGATAAAAGTTGAAAACGGAATGCAGAGTGCGGTGAAAATAGACTGTAAAGAAAGTACAGCTTTAGTGCTTGAAAAGGGTGGTTCAGAGAAAGTGACTCAAAACGTGAAAATAAAAGAAAGCGTAAAAGCTCAGGTTAACAAAGGCGATAAGGTGGGGGAGATTACACTTACTCTTGACGACAAAACCCTGAGTAAAGTCGATATAATAGCGTGTGAGGATGTTGAAAAAATGACCTTTTCAGCGGTGTTTTATGAGCTGTTTTGTGCACTTGTAACACTGTGAAAGTGAAAAACTTAACAATAAAAGTGTCAGATTGCACAAAATTTCGCCGATAAAATCGTTACATTAAATAGGTAAAGTTACTACAATATCGCTTGCAAAAAAACTCAATTTATTGTATAATAAACCCATCAGTATAACTATAACTTGTTATACTTCTTTTACGGAATTTTAAAGGAGGATCACTAATGGCAACAACACTCAGTGATAAACATTTACAGGGCTTTGTGAGCGAAGAAGAATACGTAGGTATTGCACCTCAGGTTAAAGCTGCTCACGAGGCACTTCACACAGGAAAAGGTTTAGGCAACGACTTTATCGGCTGGCTCACACTTCCTACTGACTATGATAAGGAAGAGTTTGCTCGCATTAAGGCTGCTGCTGAAAAGATTAAGAAGGATACTGACGTTTTCGTAGTAATCGGTATCGGCGGTTCATACCTCGGTGCTCGTGCTGCTATCGAGTTCGTTAAATCCCCTAACTACAACGCTTTATGTAAGGACACTCCTCAGATTTACTACGCAGGTAACTCTATCAGCTCTACTGCTTTAGCTGAGCTACTCGAAATCTGCGAAGGCAAGGACGTTTCCATCAATATGATTTCTAAATCAGGTACTACTACAGAGCCTGCTATCGCATTCAGAGTATTCAGAGAGCTCCTCGAGAAGAAGTACGGTAAAGAAGGCGCTAAAGAGCGTATCTACTGCACAACTGATAAAGCTAGAGGTACATTAAAACAGCTCGCTGACAAAGAAGGCTACGAGACATTCGTTGTTCCTGATGACGTAGGCGGCAGATACTCAGTTTTAACAGCTGTAGGTCTTCTTCCAATCGCTGTTTCAGGCGCTGACATCGACGCTTTAATGGCTGGTGCTAAGGCTGCCCAGGACGAATTTGATAACGAAGATCTCTTCACAAACGATTGTTACAAGTACGCTGCTATCCGTAACATCCTTTATCGTAAGGGCAAGTCAACAGAAGTTTTAGTTTCTTACGAACCTGGCTTTACAATGATGAACGAGTGGTTCAAGCAGCTTTACGGCGAAAGTGAAGGTAAAGATAATAAAGGTATTTTCCCTGCAAGTGTAATCTTCTCAACAGACTTACACTCTATGGGTCAGTATATTCAGGACGGAAGACGTAATCTCTTTGAGACAGTTGTTCTCTTTGATAAGTGCAAGAAGGAAATCACTTTAGGCACAGACGAAGAAAACGTAGACGGTCTTAACTTCCTCAGTGGTAAGACTATGGACTTTGTCAACAGAAAAGCGTTCGAGGGTACAGTTCTCGCTCACAACGACGGCGGCGTTCCAAACGTTGTACTTAATGTTTCAGAAATGAGCGAATACGAGCTCGGTTACCTCGTATACTTCTTCGAGAAGGCTTGTGCTATCTCTGGTTACATTCTCGGTGTTAATCCATTTAACCAGCCTGGCGTAGAGTCTTACAAGAAGAATATGTTCGCACTTCTCGGCAAACCTGGTTATGAGGATGCAAAGGCAGAACTCGAGAAAAGATTACAGTAATCCATCTTAAAAATAAACACAGGAGGCTATATAATTATGGTAACATTAATTATTGGTAAAAAAGGCTCAGGCAAAACAAAGAAACTCATCCAGCTTGCTAACGAGGCTGTCGCTAAATCTCAGGGCAACGTTGTTGTTATCGAGAAAGGCGCTAAGCTTACATACGACGTAACTCATAAAGCAAGACTTATCGATACAGACGTTTACGGTATTCAGGGCTACAACATGCTTTTAGGTTTTATCAGCGGTATCTGTGCAGGTAACTACGACGTTACTGACATCTTCGTTGATTCTACTTTCAAGATTTGTGAAGAGGGTATCGACGGTTTAGCTGCTTTTGTTGAGAAGCTCGACGCTCTCTCAGAAGAAGCTCAGTCTAACATCACAATGCTCGTATCTGCTGCTGAAGCAGACCTCCCAGAAGGTCTTAAAGCAGAGTGCGTTGAGATTTAATCGCTGACTGTAATATTCTATTAAAGAACTAAACGGCAGAGCTACTGTTATGGTAGTCCTGCCGTTTTTGTTTTGTGTTTATTGTAGCTTTTCCGCTTTTTGTATATTACGACTCGTAAGTCGTGTGGGAAAAATCTACCGATAAAAATTAAAAAAGTTTGTCACATTTTGGACTTCTCAAGCGTTTTATTAGTGAAAGGAATTTGTTTTTAATTCCATAATAGAATAAAACCCAATCAGGAGGCGATTTTATGAAAAAATTATTAGCATTGATTCTGGTACTTGTACTCGTATCCAGTGTGTCCGTGGTAGCTGTTACAGCTGAAGAATATGAAATCAGCGATGATTTCTTAAACGCTGTAAGAGCGGAGTATGATGACAATGAAATTACAAAAGACGACATTTATTTAGAGTATATGTATGATCTGGGAAATGATATTTCTCTTGTGAAATACGGCGTGTTTGATTACGCATACCCTGACGATATGGTCGTAATCGGACTTGGTAGCTATATTATTGAGACTTCCCGTCCAATACCTCAGATTTACTTTTATAATAAATTGTTTTCGCTGGAGGATGCTTACGATTACAATATAATTTCCGAAAGAGAGCTTGAAAAAATGACTACTCTTCACGGGATTTATGTAAAAAAAACTAAAGTCACTCTCGATCTTAGAAATGCTAAATACGCTTATAAAGACGAAGACTACATTAATGTTAAATTCACGCTTGTTGGTAGCGAAAAGGACTTTTTCGATTTTTACGAGTACGGAGTAGTAAGCGCAGCACAAGCAGGTGAGTTGCTGAGAGCTTATTACGATGACTTGCACAGTAAGTTTTTAAACGAAGTTCTTAAAGATGTCGACTATATCGACCGTGTGCACAACGACGGTATCAGCGTCGTGGCTATAAAGAAGAAGGATATCGAGAAAATCTCTCAGTCAGATATGGTAGTGCTGATGGATTATATGAGCAATGCTCATATGAGGTATATCGATACATATGAACCGGGATTTTCAAACTATTCTTACAGAGAAAAACGCTCGGTTTACAACGAAAAATCAGAGCTAGAGTACATACTTATTAATGCGTACAGCAACACAGATGCTACCGCTGAAGTAGGTTTCCGTATTGGCGATGTTGTGATGTATAGTGCTAATATCCACAGTTTTTTCGTGTATCAGTATGGACTTTACGATGTGAAAGAGGATAAGATTTACGATCTCTTTGATTTACGAAATAATCCTGAGAAGTACTATAAACTCGAGGAAAACCTGATTGACTACTGTGGGGGTATACCTTTAGGAGATAGCAATGGCGACAAAAAGTTAACTGTTTTAGATGCTACTGTAATTCAGCGAATTGTGGCATCACTACAGACCCCTGATTATCCGTACTACTATGCTTCACACAAAGGAAATGAAAGCGGATATATTTCTGACATTGATTGTGACGGCGAAATCACAGTGCTTGATGCAACAAACATCCAACGAAAACTGGCGGGATTAAGTTAATAAACATAAGTGTTATTTGTAAAAAAAGCCTCCCACTCTGGGAGGCTTTATCTTTATATAATGAAAAAAGTCCCCACTTTAGTGGAGACTTAGCTTTCATAAGTTAATTAGATTGCGCGCTGAACCTTACCTGAACGTAAGCAACGAGTGCAAGCGTGTACTCTCTTTGGAGAACCGTCTACAATAGCCTTTACGCGCTGAACGTTTGGTTTCCATGTTCTGTTAGAACGTCTGTGTGAGTGAGAAACCTTGATGCCGAATTTAACATCCTTGCCACAGAAATCACATTTTGCCATTTGTTGCACCTCCTTGCAGTTATTACAAAATGCTTTGTTAACTTGTCCATAATAACAGAAATAAAACAAAAATGCAAGCCTTTTTTCAAAAATCTTTTTTACTTGTTTTTTATAGTGTATTGTTGTATAATATATGATGTCTAATTATGAGCGGTAGTTTGCCGTTTCGGAGGTCTGTTTTTTGGTTAACGAACTTTTTAATATTATGCGAGGAAATGGAGATTTCTTCGGCTTAGTAATACACCTGTGCGCTATTCTGATGGTTATTTTTCTGGTGCTTCCGTTTCACGAGTGGGCACACGCGTGGGTTGCTTCTCTTTTAGGAGATAAAGCGATTAAGTACCGCGGTAGACTCTCTCTTAATCCTTTGTCTCACATCGATTATATGGGTGCGCTGTGCTTACTGCTTTTCGGCTTTGGTTGGGCTAAACCTGTGCCTGTTGATCCGCGCAATTTTAAAAATCCTAAGTGGGGTATGGCGATTGTGTCAATCGCAGGTCCGCTTGCGAATATCGTCGCAGCAATGGCTGGCGGCTTTATCTTCTACGGTGTAGCGTATCTTGCACCTGCATTTTCTGCTACTTTAGTCGGTGAATATCTCACTTTATTTTTAGCATATTATATTGCGATTAACTGTTCGCTTGCGGTGTTTAACCTTTTACCTATACCACCGCTCGACGGCTCGAAGATTCTGTTCGCTTTCTTGCCTGATAAATGGGTGTACAAAATTTATCAGTATCAGAGAGTATTCTCTATTATTCTTATAGCACTGCTGTTTGTCGGCTTGCTTGATATACCACTTACCTTTTTACAGGGTCTTATTATGGAATTTATCAACACCGTGTGTGCGTTACCGTTTAAACTTATTGTAGGTTAAAGAGAGGAGGGCGCAAAATGGACGAAAATAAGAATATCGACAGCCTTTTGTTGCCCGAAACCGAGGACGCAACAGTCGCTGACGAAGTAAAGGCTTTTTCTTACAAATTCGAGGCCTTTGAAGGTCCGCTTGATTTGCTTTTGAGCCTTATCACTAAAAATAAAATCGATATTTACGATATCTGTATCGAGGAACTGCTCAAACAGTATATGGAGCAGATTGATCTGATGAAAGAAGCTAATCTCGATATTGCTTCCGAGTTTTTAGAGATGGCTTCCCGTCTTGTGTACATTAAGTCTGTTATGCTTCTTCCGAAATACGAGGAAGAAGCAGAAGAGCTGAAAAAAGAACTCACAGGACAGCTTTTAGAGTATCAGGAGTGCCGAAAGGTTGCGAAGATGCTCACTCCGCTTGTGTCGTTTGACACATTCACTAAAGAGCCGTCGCCTGTCGAGTTTGACCTTACATATAACCGTATCCACAAACCTATCGACATCGCGAATGCGTATATCGGCGCAGTAGGTAGGGGTAAGCGCAGACTTCCTCCTCCTAGAGATGCGTTTGCGGGTATTGTATCTAAAAAAATCGTTTCTGTCAGTTCGCGTATCATCCACGTTATGAGAAAACTGTGGCGCGGACGCACTGTTACTTATAAAGAGCTTTTTACAGCGAGCAGAGAAAAAAGCGAGCTTGTTGCTACTTTCCTTGCTGTGCTTGAGCTTGTTAAAGGCAAGCGTGTCGTTATCGATGGTAACGGCGACGATGCCAGAGTTTCTATGATTGAGAGGGATAGTAAATGACAAGAGAAGAATATAAAGCAGCCATTGAGGCAATACTTTTTGCGTCGGGTACTTCTGTCCCTTTGAGCAGATTGTCTCAGACTCTGACTATTACCGAGAAGGTTATAAAAGATTTGTGCACAGAGATTATTGACGAGTACGAAAACAGCGACCACGGTGTTACTGTAGTGCGACTTGACGACAGCTACCAGATGGTATCTAAAAAAGAGTACGCTCCGCAGATTCGCACCGCTATGGACTTAAGACGTAATGTTCCGCTGTCACAGGCGGCTATGGAAGTTCTGGCTGTTGTTGCATACAACCAGCCTGTCACAAAATCGTTTATCGAGCAGGTCAGAGGTGTTGATTGTTCTGGCGTTATCGGCTCTCTCACTACTAAAGACCTTATCGAAGAAAAAGGCAGACTTGAGCTTCCGGGCAGACCGCTTTTATACGGTACAACCGAGAACTTCTTAAGATGTTTTTCTATTTCGTCTATCGACGAGCTTCCGCCACTGCCACAGAAACAGGAAAATCCTGACGAAAACGCACTCGAAGACGACGGCCAGCTTTCGATTTTTGACGACGAAAACGAGAATGAATCTGACGAAACTATCACCGCAACAGTTGGTGAGATTATCGAGCAGGCTACCGCTGAGTAAGCGGATTCTATGAGGTGAGCTTTTGATTGCTTTATATATTGCACTCGGGTTTTTGTTTGTGATTATGGCAGTTGTTACCCTTGTGTGCACAGTACGACTCAGGTTTTTTGCCACTTTCGATGACACTCTGATTGTTAAAATGAAAATACTTTTTTTAAACTTCGAGATAATTCCGACTGAAGACAGAGTGCAGGCATTTCTTGATAAGAGATCTGAAAAGAAAAAACAAAAACTTAAGAAAATACGAGAGGAAGAAAGAAAAGAGCGAGCTGGGGAGACTTTTTTTGACAAACTGGGTAACAGTGCGGGTGTTGACGGACTGATGGATATTCTCACAGAGATTTCTCAGTTTGTAGGCTCTACGGTTAAAGATCTTCTCGCAAAAGTTGTTATAAAAAAGTTTAACATCGACATTCTTCTGCGCGGTGACGATGCTGCTGACACAGCGATTAAATACGGAAAAGTGTGCGGTGTGTTTTACAGCGCGGTTTCACTTATTCTTAGTGCGTGTAAATGTCGCAACTATCACCTCAACTTAACACCTGATTTCGACGATTCAAAGGAAAGCGAAGTAAAGTGTGAAGCTCGTTTTTATATACGTTTAATCCACGTTCTGGCGTATGCAGTTAAGAATTACGAAACTATTTCCAGACTGGATGTATGATATTTAGTAAACTATTCATTTTTTATAAAGGAGAATTTGTATGAGCGACCATCCAATCAATTCTTTAATGGACACTACTATGAAAAAAATCAAGGAGATGACTGACGTCAACACCATTATCGGTGACCCTATTACTACTCCTGACGGCACAACTATCATCCCTGTATCAAAGGTAACATACGGCTTTGCATCAGGTGGCTCTGATTTACCGACAAAACGCGACAACAAGGACTGTTTCGGTGGTGGTAGCGGTGCAGGCGTAACTATTACTCCTGTAGCTTTCCTTTCTGTTCACAACGGCTTTGTTAAGCTCATTCCTATCGAGAAGCACGACGGTGCAGTGGACAGAATCGTTGATATGATTCCTGGTGTTTTAAACAAGGTTTCTGAGTATATCGACGGCAGAAAGAAGAACGATGTTGACGCATCAGATTTAGACAAGGATATCGACGAATTTTAATCTTTAAAGTGCGTTCTTAAACGCCCTTGCTTTTCATATACATCATAACGGTGATGTTATGAAGCGGGTGCTTGCGATACTTGTTGCTTTTTTGATTTTTATTTTTACTTTTAATACTACAGCCTGTGCAAAAGAGCTTACTGCGTCGGCACAGGCTTATGTGCTTTATTGTGTGGAAAACGAAACGGTCGTGCTGTCACAAAACGCAGACGTTAAAATGAAACCTGCGTCTACCACTAAGGTTATGACAACTCTCTTGGCTTTGGAAGAAGTGAAGAAAAACGACCGCAGAGTGCAGTTTAATAAAGAGATGATAGCTGAGGGTAGCTCGATGTATCTAAAAGCAGGCGACACTGTGCACTTAAGCGATTTAGCGAAAGGTATGATGATGGCGTCGGGCAACGATGCTGCAAATGCTGTGGCTCTAACTCTTTGCGACAGTATTCCTGATTTTGCGAAGCTGATGAATAAAAAAGCTGATAAAATCGGAATGGAGAATACTAACTTTGTCACACCGTCGGGGCTTGATGACGACAACCACTACACGACGGCACTCGATATGGCGCACCTTTTTGCGTATGCTCTTCAAAACGAAGACTTCGCAGAGATTACTAAGAGCAAGTCGCTTGACGTTAATTTTCTCTCGCCTCAGAAGACGGTTACATATCAGAATCACAACAGACTTTTAAGCCTGTATCCACACTGCATCGGCGGTAAAACAGGATTTACGAAAAGTGCTGGCAGATGCTTAGTCAGTGGTGCGAAAAAAGACGGAGTAACTTTAGTTTGCGTCACGTTTAACGCTCCCGACGACTGGAACGACCACATTAAAATGTACGACTATGGTTTTAATAAACTCTCTGCAATTGATACTGAAAACGACGACACTTTCCAGATAGACGTTGTCGGTGGAGAGAAGGACTTTGTGACGCTTTACTGTGATGACACAGCAGGTGCTGTGGTGAGTAGCGAGTACGCTGATGATGTGAAGAAAACGGTGCTTACACCGTCGTTTTTGTACGCTCCTGTCAGTAGCGGAGATTTCGTCGGAGTGGTCAGATACACGCTTGATGATAAGGTGCTCGTGTCACATCCGCTGTACGCTCAGAACAACATTGATATAAAGAAGAAAAAATCGTTTTTCACTTTTTTAAATGGAATATTTAGTTAGTCTTTTTATAAAGACGGAGGATATATGAAAAAAGAACTCGTAAGATTACAGAAAATGCTTGCTGACTGCGGTGTTGCATCTCGTAGAAAAAGCGAAGAGCTTATCCGCAACGGTCAGGTTAAAGTCAACGGCAGAGTAGCAGAAATCGGTGACAAAGTAGACCCATACAGCGACAAGGTTTACGTTAGAGGTAAGCGTGTCACCGCAGCCGCAAAGCCGAAGCACCGCTATATTATGCTCAACAAACCTCGCGGTTACGTCACCACTATGAGCGACGAGCGTGGCAGAAAATGTATCGCAGAGCTTATCGAAGATATCGAAGAGAGAGTTTATCCTATCGGTCGACTTGATAAAGACTCCGAGGGTATGCTCTTACTTACTAACGACGGTGAATTTGCGAACCACATTATGCACCCGAAAAAGCATATAAATAAAGTCTACAGAGTAACTGTCAGACCTTCTATCAACGAAGAACAGGTAGAAAAGCTCCAGACAGGTATTGTGCTCGACGGCAGAAAAACTGCTCCTGCACAGGTGCGTGTCGTAACAAAACAAGAGGGTAGAGTTGTGCTTGAAATTGTACTTCGAGAGGGTAGAAACCGACAGATAAGACGTATGTGCGAGGCTGTGGGTTTAGAAGTAGCGAGACTTAAGCGTACAGCTGTCGGCACAGTAAAACTCGGTGGACTCAAACAGGGTATGTACAGAGATTTGTCAGCTGATGAAGTGAAGCGTTTGTCACACGACCCAAACCCTAACAAAAATGGAAGATAACGGAGAATACTATGCTTACTGTTACTATAAAAGAGGACAAGAGTATTTTAGAAAAATGCGGTTGTGACGATTGCTTGGTGCTGATGGGTGTCGAAGACGGATTGGAGAAAGGCTACGTTGCGTTTAAGCAAAACGGCTACGTTATCGACATCGTTGGTTTCGAGGTTTATTACAGCACAAAAGAGCTCAGTGGCGAGAGTTTTGTCATTGCTGATACGCTTATTAAGAGCCTTGCTTCATACGCGCTGAATCATAGCTGTTATTATATCGAAAGTTCTAAAAAAGAATTATACGATATACTCAGCCGATTTACATTCACAGAAAATAATGATAAACTGACTTCTAACCTTTCAAAGATATTAAAAGTGTGCGAAAATTAATTTTTTGCGCACTTTTTTTCTTGTATTTTTTTGACATTTGAGATATACTATATAGTGACGAAAACTAAGCGTAAATTAATATATATTTAGGAGGAAATGAAATGAGTTTTTCAAGTGCTTCTCAGCTTAGAGAAGAGCTCAACAAGACTTCTGCTATCGAGATACTTTCTAAGTTTTTTGATGACGGCAGTTTTTGTGAGACAGACGCATTGCTTAAGTCCGAAGGCTCTTTTGCAGAGGCTGTAACAGGCTACGGTACCGTAATGGGTATGCCTGTTTACGCATTTGCACAGAACAGCGACGTAGCAAATGGTGCGATGAGTAAAGCCCAGGCTAAGAAAATCGCTCGTCTTTATGATTTAGCGAAGATGACAGGTGCTCCTGTTGTTGGTTTTTACGATAGTTTAGGCGGCAGACTCGAACAGAAAAATGATCTTTTGGCAGCATACGGCGAGATTTTAGGTAAAGCATCTGCATTAAGCGGTGTTGTACCACAGGTTTCTGTTGTTTTAGGTACTTGTCTTGGCACATCTGCTTTAACAGCTGTAAGCGCTGACTTTGTTATTATGTCAAACGACGCTGAGCTTGCTATCGACGTTGCTGGTGATTGCTCAAGCGCTGAGCATAACGCAAAACACGGTGTAGCTTCTATTCTGTGCGATGATAAAGATACATGTATCGAAAAAGCTAAAGAGCTTATCACATATTTCCCATCAAACAACCTTGAGGTCGCACCTATCGATGATGAGGTACAGCCTGACTTTGACGAAGAGTGCGTAGTATGCTCTATCGCTGACGCTGACTCTTTCGTTGATATCGACGAAAAATGTGGTGAAGGCGCTTGTGTAGCGTTTGGTCGCGTTAAAGGTGAGGTTGTCGGCTTTGTTGAGACATGGGGCGAGCTGGTTGACTGTAAAGCTGCTCGTAAGGTTGCTAAATTCGTTCGTTTCTGTGACGCTTTCTCTATCCCTGTTGTCACAGTTGTTGACGCTAAAGGCTTCAAGTCTTTAAAGAGTGCTGCCGTTGTTACTTCTGCTTACGCTGAAGCTACTACTGCTAAGATTGCAGTTTTAAGCGGTAACGCTGTTGGTGCTGTTTATGTAGCACTCGCAGGCGAAGCTTCAGGTTCAGATATGAGATTTGCACTCGATGGCGCTGTTGTTTCTCCTGTTAACCCTAAGGCTCTTGCGTTCATTATGGACGAAGAAGGTATGAACGTACCTGTTGCACGACAGGACAAGGCTGCTGAAGCTTTTGCACAGCGTGAGTTAAACGCAGTAAATGCTGCTTGTAACGGTTACGTTGACGATGTAATCGAGAAGTCACAGCTTAGAGCTAAGGTTTCACAGGCACTCACTATGCTTTCTTCAAAGCGCGTTGAAACTTTACCTAAAAAGCACTCAACTATTTAAGAAATAATCACATTCACATATACGAAAGGGAATTTGTTA